>JAGDXO010000001.1:9252-12360 GCA_023256615.1 Thermoplasmata archaeon | reverse complement strand
TATGTGGCATATGTTTCAAATGTTCTTGCAGTTAATGATATAAATCTCCTTCAACTTGTATCATTCTACACAGATATAACCGTTATAATAGATACAAAGGACATGGCAAAAGCATTCAATGTACTGATGTCTGAAATTGAAGCCTGATCTCTTAATTAAAATTTAGACGTGATTAAATTTTGAAAATATATTTAAGCTAATCAAATATATATAATTATGAAAAAGCTGGATTTTGCGTCCAAGCCTATTGATGAGAACTTTTTTGAGAACCCGCAGGAATATCCCCTGACTGGATACCATAAGGGTCATGCTGTCAGGGCTGAGGGAAAGCAGAGGTATGATGAACATGGAAAGCCCTATCCAACGAAGCTTGGTATTCACGGTACAAATGTTGCGGTTGACTGGGACAGCTGCATTGCAGATGGCTCCTGCATGGAGTCATGTCCCATGAACGGTTTTGAGTGGGCCCTTGCTGAAGGTAAGACTGGGAAAGGAAATGATTTGCCAATAGAAGAGGGAACCGAACTATGGGTAAAATACAGGACAGATAAAGCTGACCCCGTGAACGAGGCAGAGTGCATTTACTGCAATGCATGCGTCGTAGCTTGCCCTGCCGGAGCAATATCAGTTGCGAAAAGGGTAGAGCTTTCTTCCCAGAAAGTGTAATTTTTTCTTTTTTTATTATTTGAAGATTAGAAATTAAAATATCTGAAAAAATAATGTATCATCTAATTTAATTATTTATTCATTCTCTCATTTATGATTTCTATCATTTTTTCTACTTTTTCCTCGCTTGTTCCTTCTATGAAAATTTTTTTTCTGGTAGAAGGCTGAATCTCAACTAATCTTCTTACTGATGTATATGAACCCTTCAGACCTACCTCATCTTCACTCAACCCTAGATCACCATTGGACCAAACCTTAAGCTGAAATTCCTTGTCTGCCCATCTTTTCCTCCTGAAATCAGGGAACCTTGGCTGATTTATCCCGAGTTCTATGCTAAGTACGGCGGGCATATCTGTTTCAACAATTTCATACCCGCCCTTGATTGTTCTTCTCGCGATAATTTTATTTTCGCTTAAATCCAGGGAAGAGACGAATAGGACCTGTGGAAGTTCCAGGAATTCAGCTATCTGAGCAGGTAACTGTCCAAGACCTGCATCCGAAGATTCCTCTCCCGTTAATACAAGGTCATAATCCCCTATCTTTTTTATAGCGGTTGAAAGTATCAAGGCTGTTGGGAATGTATCAGAACCACCAAAGAGCCTATCTGAAAGGAGAATTGCATCGTCTGCTCCCATTGCAATTGCGACCTTCAGGAACTGGTCAAAGAACTGTGGTCCCATAGATAGAACTATTACCTTCCCGCCATATTTTTCTTTTATCTTCAGGGCTGTTTCAAGCGCATTCTTATCTGCATCATTTATCTGATTTTCCGCCTTTGTTCTGTCCAGTCTCTTCGTCACTGGATCAAAAAAAACTGCGTCCGATTTTGGCACCACTTTCGTGCAGACTATTATGTTTCTCACATTTTCACCTTCATCTTCTCGATGGCCTTCGGAATTAAATCAAATATATCTCCTACGATGCAGTAATCAGAATGCTGAAATATCTCGGACTTGGGATTCAGATCAATGGATATTACGGTTCCACAGTCCTTGATGCCGGAAGTGAAGTGCTCTGATCCGCTGACTCCAAGTATCACTGCTATTTCAGATCTGAGGGAATAACCTGTTGAACCTACCTGGAAATCCCTTGATATAAGCCCTCTATCTGCAAGAGGCCTTGTCACACCTATATCTGCCCCTATTGAATCCGCAAATTCCTTAACCAGCCCCAGATCTCCTCTGGTTCCATTTCCAGCTATAACAGTTCTCTTTGACTTCGTTAGGTCCAAAAAATCTGATATTTTCCTCTCCCTCACCCTGACTCTGTCCCTTACGCCTGAAATGTCAGGTCTTATAGTTTCTATTTCCCCATTTCTTTTTTCGTTAAAATATGGTTTGAAAGTTCCAGGTCTTACTGTTGCCATCTGCGGTCTGCTTTTCTCGCATACTATTTCTGCAATAATTTTTCCTCCATAAGCTGGAACTCCAGATACGAGAAGACCATTATCATCAACGTCAAGAGTCACAGCATTTGCGGTAAGTCCAGTTCTCAATCTTGCAGCTAGCCTGCCTGCTAAATCTCTTCCATATGGGGTGGCGCCTATTAGAAGTATTTCTGGAAGCTTTTCTCTCACTATGCTTTCAAGGGAGTGAACGTAAAGATCGGTGGAATAATTGTTCAGATTTGCTTCATCCAAATACAACAGCTTGTCGGCCCCATAATTTATGATTTTCTTTAGTTTTCCACCATCCATGGTTCCTGGAATCACTCCAGTGACAGGCAAACCACTTTTATCTGACAGTTCCCTTGCCTTTCCAAGTACCTCCAAGGATGTATCCTCCACACCATCCCCTTTACGCTCCAGGAATACCCATATGCTTTTCTCTGTCATTTCATCCTTTCCTCCAGATACTCCGAAAGTTCCTTAACGTTAATTCCTGCTGAATTCACCTTGCTGCTGTCGTTAAGATTCATATTGCAGATCGGGCAGGCAGTCAGAACTGTATCAGCTCCTGTATCCCTTGCCTGGATTATCCTGAAGTCTGAAAGCCTCTTGCCCTCAAAATCCATGAACATCCTGTTTCCCCCTCCACCGCAGCATATACTTCCCTTACCGGAATCCTCCATCTCGTCAATCTCCACCTTCGGCAGGAAGGATAGAGTTTCCCTAATGTCCTTATAACCATCTCCATACCTTGAAAGGTAGCAGGGGTCGTGTATTGTTATCTTGCCCCTGGCTTCCTCGTTCAATTTTATCCTACCTTCGTTTATGAGTTCATTGATGAATTCTGAATAATGCTCTACTTCAATATTAAGACCCATTTTTTTGTATGTGGACAGAAACATATTGCCACAGTGAGGAGAGAAGGCGACAATCTTTTTTGCCCCTGTTTTCTCGAATTCCTTTATATTATCATTCACAAGTTCTTCAAGATATCCATTTTCGCCTGCATTCCTTACTGGTTCGCCACAGCATCTCTCATCATTTCCCAGTATTCC
>JAGDXO010000001.1:4639-9152 GCA_023256615.1 Thermoplasmata archaeon | reverse complement strand
TTCTTCCCACCCCATGGGTTGCCATTCTCATAAATATCCCAGACTATTTTCTCTACCTTCTCAGGTGCTTTCCTTTCCTCGAATTCCAGCTGCCTCAATCCTAGTATGACATTCACTATCTTTACTCCCCTTGGACAGCTTTCTTCGCATAGCCTGCATGTAGAACAGTTCCAGATATTCTGCGTTATTTCAAGACCTATCTGTGCCCTCCTTATCATGTTCCTGGCATCTATAGGCTCCTCACCCATATACCCTATCGGGCAGGTAGCAGTGCACGCCCCACACTGGAAACATTCCATTCCGTCAAATCCCGTCAGATTGACAACCTTCTCCCATCTTGCATCATCAATTTCTAACGTTTAGATCCCCCCTTCAGTTTATCGGCAGTTGATTTGATCTCCTCCTCCGGCAGGCTCTTAATAAGTGCATCCATTTCCTTTATTTTGAAGGCAAATCTGTTTCCTTCAGCAGCACTTACCCACCATAGCTGGAGCCTGTCAGGATTCACATTCTTCGCTGAGAGATACTTCCTCCACCTCTCTACCCTCTTCTCTGTGTGAACATTTGCATCAATATAGTGACAGTCGTTGATATGACATCCTGTGACAAGAACAGCACCTGGATTCTTGCTGAAGGCATACATAACAAGTTTCTGTGATATTCTGCTTGAACACATTGTTCTGATAACTCTTGCACTTGGAGGATACTGGATTTTGGATATACCAGCCTGGTCCGCACCGGCATATGAGCACCAGTTGCATGCAAAAACAATCAGCTTTTCCTCAGGTTTCTCAGCCGTAGCAGCATCTATCTGTGTCATTATCTGCGCATCGTTGAAATTGGGCATGGTTATGGCACCTTCTATATTGCATTCAGCTACGCAGTTTCCACATCCCATGCATGCAGCCGGCACGAGCTGTATCCACTTACCTCTCTCTCCCTTTATTGCGCCGTAAGGGCAGACATCCGCGCATCTCAGGCACTTAACGCATTTACTCTGGTCAATCTGTGGAATGATTGGCTCCTTGGATATTTTTCCCCTGAACAGGAGTTTTGCCGCCTTGGTTGCAGTCGCATATCCCTGCGAGATTGATTCCTTCACGTCCTTAGGACCCTGCACAGTTCCAGCAAGATAAACTCCCTGGACGGCAGCCTCCACGGGTCCCAGCTTTGGATGCGATTCGAGCAGAAAACCTTCGAGGTCCCTTGAGAGTTTAAGTTGCGTGAATATATCATCATCCCTCGGCATTAGGCCTATATTAAGAACAATATGGTCAACTGGGGCTTTCACCCTAGTATTGGATAATTTATCGACAAGTTCAACACTGCTACCGTCGAATGTCACGGCCTTTTCCGGGTCAAGGGTCTGATCATACCTGAAGAACTGTACTCCTTTGGCACCTGCCTTGTGATACAGTTCCTCCGCGTTCCTTTCATATGCCCTGATATCCTTGAAGAATACCCTAACATGTTTCCCCTTTTCCCTGAGGTCAATGGCCTGCTGGAGCATTGTCGAGCAGCAGAACCTTGAGCACCCTTTCTCAGAATTCCTGGAACCCACGCAAGATATTATAGCGAACTTATCACCCTCTATCTGGGAATAATTTTTTTCCAGGTCCATGGATGTAAGCACCTTTGGATCATTCCCGTAATTGTATTCCTTAGGCTTGTAGGGCTCAGCTCCAGTTGCCACAATTATAGCCCCGGCATCTATTATTGAATCATCTGAAAGCGTAAGATGGAAATTACCGACAAATCCCTCAATCTTCTTCACTGTCTTTGAGAGATGAATGTTCACCCTCGATGAGCGTACGGCCTCCTCCAGCTTTTCCTTCAGCTCAGATGCCTCATCATTATTTGGCGCAATTCTGTCAAGATCATTCAGCAGTCCGCCAAGCCTGTTTTCCTTTTCTATCAGATCTACGTCAATTCCTGTGTTTGCAAGTGCGGAAGCAGCAGCCATGCCCGCTGGACCACCTCCGATCACCACCCCTCTCCGGATTACAGGGAATTCGATATCTTCCAGCGGTTCCAGCTTCCTTGACTTGGATATTGCCATGTTCACTATATCCACTGCCTTCTCTGTCGCCTTTTCCTTTTCCTTCTTGTGTACCCAGGAATCCATATTTCTGACGTTGGCCATCTCAAAGAGATAAGGATTCAATCCTGCTCTGGAACATACCCTCTGGAAAGTGACGCCGTGGGTCTTGGGGGAACACGCGCCAACAACCACCCTGTTCAGATTCTTCTCCCTGATCTTATTGACTATGGCATCCTGTGAACTTCCTGAGCATGTGAATTTATTCTCTTCAACATAAACCACATTTGGCTGGTTTTTGATCTTCTCAGCAACCAACTTCACATCCACAGTTCCCGCAATATTTGAACCGCAATCGCACAGGAATACACCAATCCTTGGCTCCCCCGAGGTATCTAGCGGAGGGGCCTCTGGTTCTTCAATCCATTCCTTGTTCTTGACATATTTCAGGGCCTGGGCAGCTGCAGCTGCTGCCTCCGTAACGCTGTCTGGAATATCTTTTGGTCCTGATGCGCACCCAGCTACATATATCCCCTTTCTTGTGGTTGATACTGGATCGTCAAGGTTGTTCTTGAAGAACCCGTCTTTCGAAAGCTCTATCCCAAGAATTTTTGCCAGGCTTTCCGTCCCCTTCGCAGGAATAGATGCAACTGCCAGGATCACAAGGTCATATTCTTCTTCCCTGATTTCATTCTCCTCAGATGCATATCTTACTGCTATATGGTCACCTTTTCTTCTCACAGAGGCCGGTCTTGCCCTAAGATATCTAACATCCTTCTGCGATCTTGAATAGAATTCGTCGAATCCTTTTCCATATGCCCTTATATCCATGTAAAGAACAGATACATCTCCTATTCCATGGTCCACAAGCTGTGTGGCTTCCTTAATCGAATACATGCAGCACGTCCTGGAACAGTAAGGCACATACCTCACATCTCTTGATCCTGCACACAGCACAAACAGCACCTTTTCCGGATGCTTTCCGTTTGAAGGCTTGATAATCTCTCCATCTGTAGGTCCCGCAGCATTGAGCATCCTTTCCAGCTCATAAGAAGTCACTATATCAGGATCTGTTGTGTAACCAAATTCCTTCAGCAAGGAAGCGTTGAAAAGATCGAAACCCGTTGAAACTATTATTGAAACAACCTTCTCCTTTATCAGCTGGGGTTTCATATTGAAATCTATCGCATCTGGCCCACATGCATCGGTGCATCTACCGCAGGGCAGATAATTTGGTGGGTCGTTGAGACAGCTCTCAATATCTATAGCATAGGGACCTGGTTCCGCCTGTGAAAACGGGGTGTATATTGCTTTCCTGGCTCCTATTCCGGCATCGAATTCATTCTTCAGTACCTGGGGGCAGGCCTGAACACAGAGATCACATCTTGTGCAGCTGTCATTTACAAATCTTGGCTTCTGGTAAATAGTTACCTCAAAATTGCCTTCCTCACCCTTCACTTCTGTTACCTCAGCAAGCGTGAGAACCCTGATATTTGGATTATGTGTCACGTCGCTCATCTTGGGTGCCTCTATACATATGGAACAGTCCATTGTAGGGAAATTCTTATCAAGAGCCGCCATCTTACCTCCGATGGATGCAGTCTTTTCTACAAGCAGAACCTCTGCACCAGCATCCGCTAGATCAAGAGAAGCCTGAATTCCTGCTATCCCTCCTCCAATTATCAGGACCTTATCTGCCAAAGGAGTCCCCCCTCTCGTATCCTGCTTCAAAACATTTTAGATTAACATCCACATAATTCGGGAATCTTCTGGAAATTACTTTTTTAGCGGAATCCTTGGAGAAAATTTTTGTCAATCCAGCAAAGGCACCCATCATTACCATATTTGCTCCTCTCGGATTTTTAAGGGTCTTTGCTATTTCCATTGCAGGTACCTCCAGGGTTCTATGTTTAACATTTTCCGGTACCGAAACAAGCTCCTTTTCAACAATTATTCTTGAGGAATCATCTATGCTCCTGAAATTCGTATCAAAACCCTCCTGTGAAAGTGTGATCAGGAAATCTATCTTTTCAGGAAGTGGATAATCAGGGTCTTCATCCGCTATCACAAGGTCAGCCTTCGACCATCCACCTGTAACATATGGACTATATTCCTCTGTCATAATGACGTATTTTCCATCTTCAACTTCCGCCTCTCCTATGAGCTTGGCAAGGGTTATTATTCCCTGTCCACCAATTCCGTACATCCTGACACCTGTCCTCACTGTTTCACCCCCTTTAGGCTGTTAATCAGTTCCTCCTCCCGCATCAGGTAGGAAGGTTTCTTCCTATTGACAAATTCTCCAAGAACTATTTCCTTACCATGATGGGGGTCTATCCAGATATCCTCGAGATTCGCTTTCTCGTTGACAACAGAGTATTTTCTGTAAAATTCCATCTCTGCAAATCCATCCACGAACCCATTGAGTTTCCCAAAATTAGGGGGGCATGGAGAGAGGACTTCTATGAATGAAAA
>JAGDXO010000001.1:0-4539 GCA_023256615.1 Thermoplasmata archaeon | reverse complement strand
TCTATGTTTCCATAGGGGGTTGAGGCAGATTTTGATGATGTGGGTGTGGTCGATCCATGCTGCCCACCTGTCATACCGTAATTGAAATTGTTGACACAGATGACAGTAAGATCCATATTTCTTCTTGCAGCATGAATGAAATGATTACCTCCTATGTTGAATAAATCACCATCACCGCTTATCACCGTCACCTTGAGGGAAGGATTAGCTATTTTCATCCCTGTAGCAAACGCTATTGCCCTTCCATGAGTTGTGTGATAGGTATCCAGATTTGTATATCCAGGAAGTCTGGCAGTGCATCCTATACCAGATACTAGAACGTTATCCTCTATACTCGTACTTGACTTCTCTATTGCGTTTATGTAGCTCTGGAGCACTATTCCAAGTCCGCATCCCGGACACCAGATATGGGGGAATCTTTCATCCCTCAGAAGTTCATGTTTAGGATGCGTTATTTCAGTGGTCAAGGAAACACCTCCTCTATATTTTTAAGTATTATTTTATAATCTGGAATTTCCCCAGGAGGGAAATGAATTTCACGCGTCTCCCTGCATCCGTATTCCCTGACAGGGTGAGAATACTGCCCATAATTTATTTCAGGTACTATGAATAATCTTATCCTTTCTCCCAGGTTCCTGATCTTTGCCTCCGGGAAAGGCCATAGAGTTATAGGTCTGAACAGACCAACCTTTCTTCCATCCTTCCTTGCCAATTTGACTGCATGTTTCGCGGCCCTGGAGGTTATCCCATATGCGACAATCACAACCTCAGCATCTTCGATCTCATACTCTTCATATTTTATGATCTTGTCCTCGTTTTTCTTTATTTTCCCAATGAGGTGTTCCAGCATTTCTTTTTCCACTGAGGCCTCATTGGAGGGATAGCCTCTCTCATCATGTGTTAGACTGTCCACATTCCCCTTGAACCCTGTGCCGGGGATGAACATGGGAATAAAATCATCGGAAAAGCTGAAGACCTTGCTGTCTTCTTCCCTTTTCTTTCTTATGAGTCTCTGAACTATTGTATATTCTTCGGGAGGCTTTACAACAAGGGATTCGCTAAGATGTCCTATAACCTGGTCAGTGGCGATTATCACCGGCTGCCTGTACATTTCTGCTGCGTTGAATGCCTCGATTGCAAGATCAAAAGATTCCTGCACACTGTTAGGTGCATATGTGATCGGAGCGTAATCTCCATGAGACCCCCATCTGGCCTGCATCACATCACCCTGCCCCACCCTTGTCGGAATTCCGGTAGAGGGCCCTGCCCTCATCTCATCCAGCACTACAGTAGGTGTCTCAGTGACTATCCCAAGACCAAGATTCTCCTGCATCAGAGAGAATCCGGGCCCTGAAGTGGCAGTCATACTTTTAAGTCCCGCATTGGAAGCTCCAACAATAGCTGCCATACTGCCTATCTCGTCCTCCATCTCTATAAAATGACCTCCAATTTCAGGAAGTCTCCTGCTCATCCTTTCAAGAACCTCACTGGAAGGTGTTATAGGATATCCTGCAAAAAATCTGCACCCGGCCATGATCGCTCCCTCAGCAGATGCAAAATTCCCATCTGCGAAATATTTCCCTGGCGAAAGGAGACCGTTCATGTCTTCACCTCTGTTATGAATATTGCGAAATCGGGACATATTGTCTGGCACATCCCACAGGCAACACAAGCATCCTCTTTCCCTTTCTTCACTGTAACTGGATGATATCCATGACTGTTTGTTTTATCTGATCTTTCCAGTACTTCCTTAGGGCAGTAATTAATGCAGTAGTTACATTCCTTGCATCTCTCCTCTATAATATGGACTTCTCCACGGGAGCTCTTAAAATTTTGAAGATTCAAAGGTTTCCGCCATATTTCCATCTGGCTTTCAGAAAGAATAGGTGGTTTAATCATAATAATTACCTTGTTATAAGTTAGTTTATTCGAATATTAGTATAAAAGAGTTCTGTTAAATATCCCAAATTTTTTTCAATTAGATTAATATCATTAGGAATATTGGATCCACATAAATTTATAGATATGTCTGGAAAATTAGATTTAAAAAGTTTTATTTCAAAGAAAACAGATTTTTATTATTTAAATTATTTTAGGATAATTAATTATAAGCATTACCTCTAGCAAAATAAGAATTTATGTAATGATTATAAAAAATATAAAAAAGGGATAGAGGAAAAAATTAATCTCTGTATCTGGCAAGAATATATGCCAATGCGAATGGTACCATCATCCATAAAAATCCTGAAATCGCCAATGCTAAATCAGTTATACCGTAAGTTGAAGGATTGATGGAAATTCCTCCAAAGGAGCCAAGTTTTCCAGTTATTAAGGACTGGACAAGATTTGAGTATCCGGCCGGACTGACATAATCGAATAATATATTTACAGTAACATAAGAGGAACTTGTTGATGAAATCCCTAATGCGGATATAACCGCAATCGGTATAATGCCCCAGAATAGATCCATAACAACAAATATTCCTATGGCAGCTCCCAATAATGCGCCTTGGGACTTTACCACGTGTGAAATTAAGTAAACAAGCGCTAGAAACGCAACCCCTTCCACAAGGTATGTCCAAATCAGGTCTATTAGGAATAAAAGGGAAAAATACATATGAAGATAATGATTGTATATGATATCAGTTATTATCATTGCTAGTGATCCTGCTATTAGAATTGCCAGGGCATTTGAGATAAATCTAGTTGTAATTAACTCACCTCTGGTAACAGGTCTCTTCAGGACTGATTCGAGAACCCCACTGGTTCTATCCTTTCCATATGTAAGATAGCCAACAAATATTGCAAGAATAGGAATGAAAAGGCCAAGAATTGAAGCTGCTCCTGAAAATACAAGATTTTGTAGCCTGCTCTGGGTGATTGGTGTATAAATTGATAGTTTAAATAGATCAATGAAAGGTGTGAATTTTCCGATTCCAGTGTTTAGCATCAATGGCATTCCATTTGCTGCCTCGGCACTTACTAAAAAGCTCATATTTCTGTTATTTGAACTGATAGTAGGATAGATTTTTGCAATGCTTATCGAAGACATATTATAATAATAGGTGAAATTTGAAGTATCCGAAATCTTCGATGAAATGTCTGTTGCTTTTACAATTATTGTAATTGGCGGAGAAGGAGTTCCATTCTGACCTATATACATTACCATAAACCCAAGGTTGCTTGTATTGGAAGGATTTACTATATCCGGAATAATTTGAAGTCCGGAATAGTATGAGCTGAAATTAACCATATACTGAGCTGAAGGCGATGTTATTCTATTTCCAAACTGCCTGTAAGAATAATTGGTTTCTATTAAGATTTGCGGAGCTTTATCAACCGGAAATGTGCTATTGGCATATCCATTTGAAGAAGAGACTGCGATATATTCTGTCCCGTTGTATTGGTAATAAACATTTACTCTGGAGACAGGGTTTCCATATGAATCATGAGCATATGCAACCATTGTAAGGTTGTTGCCATTAATAAAATATCCGAATGATACAGAAGGTTGGGATGAAATTCCCACGGAAGTTGATGTAGATGCAGTTTCGTACGCAAGTAAAGCTGAAAGACCTACGATTGCTATCATCATTATTATTACAAATTTACTTGTCAATGTTCTTCTGATCTCGTATACTATTGGTTTCATTTCTTCTCACCTATCAGTTTAAAGAAATATTCTTCTAGTGATTCTCCAATTGGTTCAAACTTTCTTACAGTTAAGCCCTTCATTACCAACTTCTGTAAAATGGAAGGAATATCTTTATCTTGTACCGTCAGGTCCCGCAAGACAATCTCGCCATCATTTCTTTCAAAAGAACCAAACTGTGATAAAGTTTCCTTCAGAATACTCTCGGAAGGATTGTAATCAACTATTTCTATGTGAATCACGGTCCTTCCAAGATTCTTCAAATCTGATCTGTCCAGGATCTTTATCAATTTCCCATGATGAATAATGGCAACCTTGTCTGCCAGGTTCTCTATCTCGCTAAGAATATGGGAAGAAAGCATTATCCCCTTTCCTTGTGATTTAAGATCTATTATTAGATTCCTTACAAATTTAACACCTTCGGGATCCAATCCATTAAGAGTTTCATCGAAAAGTACATTCTTAGGATCACTGATCAGTGATTCTGCTATTGCAAATCTCTTTTTCATTCCCTGGGAATAATCCCTCAGTTTCTTATTCAGATCATTGGATAATCCTACAGAATCTAGTAAATCAAGTATTCTCTTATTCATGTCACCCTTGGGCTCATAGAAACCTGCAAAATATTTCATTAGAGAGAGAGGCTTTGCATTAGGCTCAAAATTTGGTAATTCTGGAATCCATCCAACATTGTGAGTTGCTTTTACTTTATCCTTCACAACATCAAAGCCATCTACCTTTATCCTGCCAGTTGTTGGAAGGAGTATTCCTGCTATCATTCTTATAGTTGTAGTCTTGCCTGCCCCGTTCAATCCAACGAGGCCAAGAACTTCTCCATCATTTATCTTGAGATTAAGCTCGTCAACTGCGGGAGGGGAATTTCTTAC
>JAGDXO010000048.1 GCA_023256615.1 Thermoplasmata archaeon | reverse complement strand
AGACCCTAAATCTGTCACCTTTGACCTGGCTCGGCAACCTCCGCTTAATGGGCTAATTGATATTATTATTAATTATTTTCTTTACAAATCTATGAGCAAGAAAGCTCGGACCTGTATGGAGGGAAGGACTTCATATCACGGTATTAAACCTGTTCCGTAATCCACCCATAACTCTTCAGAATAGATCCTGAAATTGTTCCTCTTATATGCATTAATTGCAGAATCATTGTTCTTATTTACATATAGGATCGCTTTCCCTAAATGATTATAATTTCCAAGAATTGTGGATACCACTTTACTTGCATACCCCTTATTTCTATGATTAGGATCAGTAAAAACTGATGATATTACAAACCAGTCCCTCCAAGTTGCTCCCATAGTTGCCGCACTCACAAGTTGCCCGTCCACGAAATACCCATAAACTGTACTGTAGTTCAGAATATTCTTGAATTCATCTTCAGTCATCCTTGGGAATCGTGTTCCGTTCCACTGGCTCATCAACCTACCATAATCTTTGTAGTAATCCTGAGAAATAAGCTTCACCTCTTTATAGGTCACACCGTCCGGTTTTTCATTCACCATGCAGTATTCATGGTATATTTTTTCTGCGTCCTTAAAAATATTTTCATTATTGTTGAATCTCAGATGGAAAACAGACCTTTCCCTGTCAAAATTATCTAAAAATGCAGAGAGGGCCTCATTATCACCACTGAGCCATATGTCTCTTATTCCACTTGAATGGTAATAGATGAGCATAACTCCCTTTATTTCATTCCCTTCTTTTGCGTAATAAAAAAAACTAGAACCTATAAGAAAGTTATAATTTTCTAAATCAAATAGTATGTAAAAATTATCATAATCCTCTTTCAATATTTTCAATATTCTCTGTTTATCATACCAGCCACCAAGCTGCTTTATATGAAGTGACATCAATGAATCATTTAGGACAAAGTTAGCGAATATTTAACTATTTTATTGTAATAACGAACGGTACATGAACCTATTAAATATTAATGATGACGTTAATAATGCGTTATTAAGCGTAGAGAAGGTTCTAGAAACTAATTTCAAATGGGATTTTAAAAGCAGTATACTTAAAGAAGCCACATTTCATCTTCTATCGGTAAAGGGAAAATTATTGAGGCCAGGATTAGTTTTTATAGGAGCTGAAGCCATAGGTTCTGTTGTAGAAGAGTATATTGATTTAGCGACTGCTATTGAGTATTTACATATATCATCCCTCATACACGACGATATTATTGATAAAGACGATAAGAGAAGGGGAAAGGAGACAGTTCATATTAAATACGGTATTGAAAATGCCATTCTTGCAGGTGATGCACTGATTGCCAGGGCAGTAAGTTTATCAGCAAAATATGGAGAGCGTGTTGTATCTAAAATATCAGGAACAGCATTCCAGATGTGCGATGGAGAAGCACTGGATTATTCAGTACAGGAGGGCAAGGTAAAGCAGGACTTTAATGGGTATCTTGAAGTGGCAAGAAGAAAGACAGCATCTTTGATTTCTACATCGCTTTCAATAGCATCCATAAGGGAAAATAAGGAAGATAATATAGTGAGGAAACTGGAAAATGCAGGAGAGAACCTGGGAATTGCATTCCAGATAAGAGATGACATAATTAATGCAGTTGGATCAGTTGAATTAGGAAGAAGGCCAGGGATGGATGATGCGACCAAGAATAGACCAAATATTGTCTCCGTCATTTTAAGCGAGAATGGAAAGAAAAAGGAATCCATTGAAACGGCAATAACACTCATGGAAGATTATGTAGGACAGGCTATATCAAAGCTTTCTGATTTTCCCAGGATTGATGTACTCAAGCAATATATCAATGCATATTTCAATCCAGAGATTTTGAGAAATTATCTATACTAATTAATTATTAATCATCATGGAATATGTTCTGGCGATTACTGGTGGATCAGGAATTGCTTATGGAATAAATATCTTGAAAAATCTTCCTAGCAAGAAAGTTCTTATAATCTCAAATGGAGCAATGGAAGTTGCAAAATATGAGTTAAGCAATAAATTTAATATGAAGGACCTTGAAAGAGAAGCAGATGAATTTTACAATGAGGATGATATAGGTGCTCCTCAATCTTCCGGTTCACATAAGTTCGATGCTTACATAATTGCACCGGCTTCAATGAACACAATAGCCAAAATAGCCAATGGAATATCCGATAATCTTGTAACAAGAATTGCCACTGTAGCACTAAAAGAAAGGAGGAAGTTCATAGTACTTTTCAGGGAGATGCCACTAAGTACCATTGCACTGAGGAATCTTTTAACCCTTTCAGAAAATGGAGTCACAGTCATGCCTGCTTCCCCAGGATTCTATCATAATCCCGAAAGAATAGACGATCTTTATGAATTTGTTACATCAAGGGTATTAGACTCAATAGGAATTGAAAATCACCTCATCAGAAGATGGGGAGAAAATGTAAAATATTAATAATAATAAGTGCTTTTCTTATCATGGCTTCTCATTGTCTTATCTGTGGAAGTGCTATTGGTGGGGGACTTTATTGTAAAGACTGTGAATGGGAAATCACAAAGGTAAGGCTGGGAAGCGAGGAAGATTTTGATAACTGGTTTAATTTTAAATTACAGGAATACAGAAGGATAATAATAGATGAAAATAAGTATAACAAAATAGATAGGTTTCAGTAATCAGTTAGATTGAATTTCTCCTTGAACTGAATGAAATGTTCTCTGCTTGTTATACCGTATTTTTGGCTTATTTCTTCCATGATCTTTGATTTAGAGCTGTCCCATATTTCACTCAGAAGCATCATTCGTCCCTTTAGAACCGAGAATATTATTTCTTCCCCCTGTAATTTTAATTCCCTTAAATACATGTAATCTTCACTCATAGATCGTTGCACCTCTTTGCATCATAATACGGAAAGTTGACATCGTACCTGTTATAGGAATATATGAATCTGAGAAGAATAGCCTTCTTGATACCTTGATCTCCGTCAAGCTTCATGATTTGATCCTCAACCAACTCTGGTTCTTTATGATTTTTTATAGCATCAAGAAGAATTTTTGACACCTCGGAGTAGAATCCTGTTCCCTTTGAGGATTTTTCCAGGAAATGAACTGCCCTTTTAACTTCGCCTGAGATCATTTCAGTTTCATAAACATTGAAATAATACTCTTCGAGCATCTATATCACCCCCATGATGAGAGATGGTAAATGCACCATCATGTAGCTTCCATAGTAATAGAGAAGGAAGTATATTATTCCGAATAATACCGTAAGAATAGCGGCTGCAGTAAGTATCGAATTGTTCTTGGCTGGGACGCTATCGCTCTTTTTCCAGAACATATACATTATAACTCTACCATAATAGTAGAATGATAAAACAGAATTCAAGACTGCAAAGATTACCACTATGTATGCGAGTGATGTTCCTGTAGAAAGAACGCTGAGGAATAGGAAATACTTTCCTATGAAACCCAATGTTCCGGGGAAGCCGGCCAATGAGAGAAGCAGTATTGAAAATGAGACAGCAAAAACTGGATTCTTCTTCCATTGACCTGAGAATTCATCAATATCGTAATTCTTCAAACTGTTCATCCCTATGAAAGATCCTCCCTTCATCAGACCATATGCCAGAGCATACATGAATATGCTGATCATTGCAAGTTTTATTGCGCCTGTTCCTGCAACCAGGAATACAGTAGAAAGATAGCCTGCCTGAGCTACTGATGAATATGCTAACATCCTCTTGACATTTTTCTGAGATATTGCTACCAAATTACCGAAAGTCATTGTGAAAATTGCGATTATGGCGAAAATGATCTTCAGGTATCCGAAGAAGTAAGCTGATGAAAGGAATATGTTTATCATCACTGCTAAGGTCATTATTTTCGAGCTTGTGCTGAGCAGCGAAGAGATTGCATTTGAAGCTCCTGTATATGTATCTATTGCCCAACCATGAAGCGGGAATATTGCCAGTTTAAAACCGAAACCGAATATGAGGAGACCCATGGCAAGTATGTACATATTTCCAAATACAGGAGACGTTCCTAGATTCAAGGACCCAGTAGAGATATAATAGGCAGAAATTCCAAAGATTATTAGGCCCGTTGAGAAAGCTCCTATAATGAAATATTTCACGGCTGCTTCGAGTTCAGAGTCATTCTTTCCAAAAGCAGTTATAACATAAGTGGGGATTGAAACTCCCTCAAATGCAAGGAATATGAAAAGAAGATTATATGATGAAACCGCAAGTCCCATGAATCCCAGTGAAATTAAGAATATAGATACTAATAATCCTGGTTTATTTGTTTCTGGCGTTCTGGTCATTGCTAATACGGACATTATTGCTGGTACCAGAATAGCTGCGAACAATAATGACGAGTATCCGCTCATTATCAATGAGTCAGATGCAATAGTTATGTATGATGTTCTTAAGTATAACCCTGCGAACAGTGTCATTATGAGGGCAATCAATGAGAATATTGCACCTACCGCAATATGAATATACTTATTTTCAGAGAAGAAACTGATAAGTAGTGAAATGAATGCACCTATGAATAATACGTAAATATTCCATAAATTGTTGTAGACTCCCAGATCAAACATTTAAGGTAACACCCCCATGAAAGGTAGATTTGCAAGATTGAAAAATCCGAATAATATGGCCGGATATATACCAAGTATAAAAATCAGGGCAAGAGGAAGTATGGCTGCATAAAGCTCATTCTTATTTGCCTTTATGTCACCGAGATATTCATTATAAGGACCGAATATGCTCCTCTGTAAAGCAAACATATGGTATGAAGCCGTTAGAACAACTCCAAGAAGTACCAGAACTAGATAATATTTCAGTACCGCGTAGGAACCAAGCAGTATCGATATTTCCCCCACAAATCCGGAAAATCCTGGAATCGCCACTGATGCTAAAAATGCTGCCAGAATTAAAAATGATAACCCAGGCAATTTCCTGGCTATTCCGCCCATGGATGATATAAGTCTTGTTCCTGTGGCCTTTTCAGTTGTATCTACCAGCGAGAATATCATGGATATGATTATACCGTGAGATATAAGCTGGAATACCGCCCCATAAAATAATAACTTTTCAGCAATAATGTCTGATGAATTTGTTGTCACCAAATAGAGGAAACCTCCGACTGCAATGGTTATGAATGCCATATGCCCGACACTTGCGTAACTCATCATTCTCTTCATATCATTTTGGTATAGGGCCACAAATGATGAATAAAGCAGAGAGAATATCCCAAGAGCAATAATTATTTCTGCTATAACGGGACTGTTTGAAAAAGTAGAATTAAGATATAAAGGTATGAATAGAATCAAAAGTCCGAATGCTCCCATTTTTGATAATAGAGAGGATATCAATACAGTTCCCTCTGAAGGCGATTCAACATAAGTATCGGGTAGCCATGAATGGAATGGAACTGATGGGAGTTTTATCAAAAATGCAAATATGAACCCGAATAGAACAAATGCTTGGTAAACTTCTGGTATGTTGTTTAGTCCTGATATCAAGCTGTTCATATTGAAAGTTGATGCACCCTCCTGGAAATACATTGTAAATATTCCTAGCAACATGAACACTGACCCTACGTGAGTATATATGAAGAACTTCATTGCCGCATAGTCCTTATTTTTTCCGCCCCACATTCCTATCATGAAGAATGTGGGTATCAATACCATCTCCCAGAATATATAGAAAATTATGAAATCTCTTGTTGTGAAAAGGCCTACAAGAGAAATCATTAGGAATTGGGTTAATATCTGGAAACCAGGAGTGGCCTTGAATCTTATTGAAATGTATATTCCTACAAAGCTCAGCAATAATAGAAGAATGGAGCTGACAAAGTTCAGCTGGAATACGAGAGATAAAATGCCTATATTGGAATAATTGAATGTGTAATTCATATTATTCATCAAAACGAAAGCAAATATCACCAGAGATAATAAAGCTGTCATTATTCTAGCGATGCCTCTTCTTGCCACGACAGATAATAACATTATTATGACGAGTACTAACAATAGATAATTTATTTCAAACATCAGTGAAACACCCCCAAGTACATCAAAACCCTAAGCAAAAGAAGTGCAAGGAAAAGTCCTATGAGTATAATAAGGGCATACTGCCTTGCGAGACCCGTCTGAATCTTTCTCAGTGAAAGCCCTGCATTCTTGAATATATAACCCCATGTATTTATAAGGCCATCCAGTATCCTTCTTTCAAAACCATCCATGACTGCTGAAAACCCAAGGACAACTCTTTCCGCTATAACATTAGTAAACAGCACATCTAGATAGAATTTGCTTTTGACCAGCCTATATAAGAAACCACTGGCCTTTGCTACTTTTTCAGGGATTGTGGATTCTCTTCCATAGGCATAATAAGCTATTCCCATTCCTACAAGCATGAGAACTGCAGGTATGGCATCAAGAGATGTGATTGTTGCCTTAGCGCCTCCCAGGAATGTGTAGAAACCGTTCTGGAATAACCCGAATATGAGACTGAAAACGGCCAGGATTACTATTGGAATTAGCATCAATATTCCAGCCTCGTGAGCATGTTCAGCAGCGAATGTTTTGGGTTTACCTAGTGCAATTTTAAAGAATAACCTGAACGTGTAGAGAGACGTCAGGAATCCACCTGTAGCTAAAAGAACCCATGCTATTTCATTCACGCTGTAACTGGCACTTATTATTGAGTCCTTGCTGAAGAATCCTGCAGTTAATGGGAATCCAGAAAGTGCTAATGCCCCGATGAACATTGCAGTTATAGTTACAGGCATTTTCTTCCACAGTCCTCCCATTTTATTGATATCCCTTGTGTTAAGGAGAGCATGAAGTATTGCACCTGCACTCAGGAATAACAATGCCTTGAAGAATGCATGAGATTCCAGCTGGTATATTGATAACCCTATACTTGTTGCCCCCAGGCCAAGCCCTAAAGCAGCTACCATGTAACCTATCTGGCTGATAGTAGAATATGCCAATATTCTCTTGATATCATTAACAACCAGGCCTATAAGCCCTGAGAGTATTATTGTGAAAACTCCTATATAAAGCACTACTGCCAACGATAAAGGAGTGAATATTGTGTATGTCCTTGCTATTAAATAAACTCCGGCAGTAACCATAGTTGCTGCGTGTATTAATGCTGATACTGTTGTAGGGCCCTCCATAGCGTCAGGTATCCAGACATGCAGCGGGAATTGCGCACTTTTACCAATGGCACCGCCAAACAGCAGTAATGATACGATTGTTCTCTGCCAAACATATGGAATAACTGAAGCTCCTGCCTTTATGTTCGCAACTGATAGTGCGGCACCTTGAGAATAGAGTATTGCTGCGCCTATGCCAGCTATGAAGAATACATCACCCACCCTTGTTACTATGAAAGCCTTCTTGGCTGCGGAGGCTGCATTTGGCTTATAGTACCAGAAACCTATCAGAAGGTATGAACATAATCCTACCAGTTCCCAGAAAATGAAGAGCATTAGGAGAGATGATGCAAGAACTAGTCCCAGCATTGAAGATGTGAAGAGTACCATTTCTCCAAAGAATACATGTCTCCTTGGATCTTCAGCCATATATCCTACTGAGAATAATATGATTAAAAATCCGACAAAAGATACCATCAGAACCATTATCATTGCTAAATTATCAGCATATATTCCTACTGGAATCGATATGGGAAGATTCGGCAACCAGTTAACACTTGCGGAAATGACTATTCCATTTACAGTATAATTGAAGAAAACATACAGTCCAATAAGGAATGAGACAAATATGACTGCAGTACCAAGGTACATTGATAGATTTTTCTTTATGTATCCCACTCCAATTACAAAAGGGAAACTGATGAGAGGAAGACCGAATATCAGGAAAACTAACCACTGTTGAATATCCATCTTTTACCACCTCAGCAATTTCATCACATCTAGTGATGCAGAGCCCTTGCTTCTGAATACAGCTACAAATAGGGATATTGCCACTACAGTCTCAGCTGCTGAAATCACCAGTATAAAAAGGGTCATATTTGCACCAGAAGTATCTCCATAATAGCTTGAAGCACCTATCAAATTGATCAGGCCGGCATTTACCATTATTTCAACACTTATTAGTGCCTTTATAACTGTCCTTGAGGATAGGAATGAGTATATACCTATACTCAGCAGTGCAATTGAGAGGAACTCAATTGCACCCAAATTCATAGGTCCTGAAATTATATCATTTAAATTCATTTGGATACACCTCTCTCTCCTAGATACATTGCCCCAAGCATTGCAGCGAGGAGCAGGAAGGTTATTATTTCAAAAGGAAGAATATATGTGCTAAAAAGTGCAGATGTAAGGCTCATCCCATTATTCCCGGCCCCAATAGATATTATTCCATTTGGGAATATGGATGGCTGTATAAAAGTCAGCATTAGTATAAATATCAGTATACTGAAAATTAATGCAGATTTATTCATCCAAATACCTCCTTGACATCATTACTGAAGTTAAGATCAGTGTTACTATGGCACCTGCATACACGAGTATTTCAATTGCTGATATGAAGAAATTCTCCAAATAGAAAAATATTGATGCCACTGTGGCTACCATGAAAGTAAGCCATAATGCAGAGTGCAGAAGATTCTTACTTCCTGCGGCAAGAATGGCAAAGGCAATAGCCATGATTGTTAGAATGTAAAATATTATCATTTCTTATCATCCCCCCAAAGTTCACTTTCTTTCTTTGCAAGCATAGGTGGAGAATATCTTGTATTCTCTCTCCTGAAATGTATTTCATCTATTTCGGCTTCTAATGTTATTGCTCCGGTAGGACAGATTTCTTCGCATAAGTTGCAGTGAGTGCACGTTGAAACGTCTACACTTGGGAATATTTGCCTTTTATTCGGATATTTCTTGTCGAATTCTTCCTTCTTTGCAAATGCAAAGGTGACCATTTTAATTGTTCCGTTAGGACATATCTGCTCGCAAAGGGTACATCCTATGCACGCGTCCATATTTAAGAATACCCTGCCTGTTGTCCTTTCAGGATATTCCAGCTTTTCCTCTGGAACTTGCTTCGTGACCTTTGGTTTGAAGCCTTGCATGAATATTGTCCATACTCCTTTTACTATCCCACCAATTCCCGCAATTGGTCCTGGTGCCTTGTCGCTCTGTGTCATTTAAAACCAGCCTCCTACATAGAATGCAAGTCCAGTACTGATTATAAGGTTCAAAATACTCAATGGAAGGAGATATTTCCACCCCATATTCAGGAACTGGTCAACCCTTGTTCTACCTAGAGCAATCCAAGATAACAGGAAAATTATCATGAATACAGCAGCCTTTATTATCAACCATACAAGGCCCGGAATTAAGCTGAATGGACCCTCCCACCCTCCTAGATAAAGGGTAGCAACAACAAATGAAGCGAGAGCCATGAATCCAAAATTGGCCATATAGAATATTCCGTATCTCATTCCAGAGTATTCGGTTGAGAAACCGCTCACGAGCTCACTTCCGCTTTCAGGAAGGTCGAACGGTGGTATTGACTGTTTGGCTATCATTGCGAGGAAGAAAACTATGAATCCCAGTATCTCAGGTATAATGAATGGTAGATTTCTCTGGGCATATACTATGGCATTTGCTGAATAACTTCCTGCAAGTATTACTATTGAGATTATTGATATCATCATAGGAACTTCATATCCGATATCCTGGGCAGCAGATCTTAATGCCCCATAAAGTGCAAATTTATTGTGAGACGAAAGACCTCCAATTATTTCGCCCAGCGGAGATACAATCATTACCGCCACCAAGAATAAAACAGTGTACTGGAAATTCGTAACCATTAAGTTAAGTATTGAAACATTACCAAATGGTATCAAAATGAATCCAAGTATCACGGGTGTAAATACTATATAAGGAGCTATTTTAAATGCCAGTCTATCAGCATTTGCTGGAACTATATCCTGCTTCTGCAATAATTTGAACACATCAGCTATAAGCTGGAAAGTACCCCATGGCCCAAGTCTATTAGGACCTATTCTGTTCTGGAGATCAGCCATATATTTCCTGAAAACATAGACAAGGATAACCACGACTATCATTGCAATAGCAAATACCAGTATGACTTCTACAGCTGATATGATAAGGTATGCTATCCATAATCCAACCGGATATCCATCCCAGGTATATGGAATGAAATTTATGTGTAGGAACTTTAGAAGGCCGTAAAGGATACTCATCAGGAAAAAGAACAGATTCATCTGTCCACCTCCCCGAATACAGGATCAAGGGAGCTTACCGTGGCGGTAAGATCAGCTATTTTGTATCCTTTTAGCATTATTGGAAGTGCTGATAAGTTCGCAAAACTTGGACTCCTTATCCTTACCCTGTAGGGAATAGTAGAGCCATCTCCGACTAGATAAACGCCATATTCACCTTTTGGAGATTCTGTTGGAACATAACTGTCCCCGGTTCCCTTGAGTCTCACAAGCATTGGCTTTGAAAATTTTTTATTGTAAAATTCTCCCTCTGGTATCTTGCTTATAACCTGTTGGGCAATCTTTATACTCTGTCTCATCTCTTCTATCCTGACCTGGAATCTTGCATATACGTCCCCTTCCTGCCGAACAGGGATATCAAAATTTACCTGGTCATAATAGAGATAGGGTTGGTTCTTCCTCAGATCCCATTTCTTGCCGGATGCCCTTAGCAACGGGCCAGTGACTCCATATGAGAGAGCATCTTCCAGACTCAATTTTCCAACATCTCTTGTTCTTTTAACATAAATATAATTTTTTGCGAAAATAGCCTGTATTTCCTCAAGTTTTGATCCGAAATCTGACAGGAATTCCTTAATCATATCGATAGCTTTCGGTGTGATGTCAGAATAAACCCCCCCTATTGCAAAATAATTGTAAAGCAACCTGCTACCTGTGATCTCATCAAATATCCTCAATATTCTTTCTCTCTCCCTCCAGCAGTAAAAGTAAGGGGTCAGCATACCCATATCCAGTCCATGAGTACCAAGCCATACAAGGTGTGATGCTATTCTGTTAAGTTCTACTAGCATCATTCTTATCCACTGGGCTCTCTCCGGGACCTGCGCATCCATTAATTTTTCAGCAGAAAGAACATAGCCTAATTCATTGTTAAGGGATGCAACATAATCCAGCCTGTCAATATAAATCAAAGCCTTGGGATAGGCACCCATCTCGGATAGCTTCTCTGCATTTCTATGGAGATAACCAATTACTGGATACGCGTCCATTATTATTTCTCCATCTAGTTTTACTTTTATTCTTAAAACTCCGTGGGTTGATGGATGTTGCGGACCGAAATTAACCTCTATCACTTTATCTTCCATCTAATACCCCTCCCTTGGATCATACGAAACATAATCTTCCCCATTTTCCTTCAGATTAACATACTGTTTCTTGTCAAGTGGATAATCTTTCCTTAGTGGATGGCCTACCCATCCTTCTGCCAGAAGTATCCTCTTCAGATTTGGATGCCCTTTGAATTTTATACCTACAAGGTCCCATGTTTCCCTTTCGTGCCAGTTAGCTCCTGCCCATAATGGAACCACAGAGTCTACCTCTCCGTCCGTCTTCGTCTTCACGATCAATCTGTTCCCTGTTGATGTTGAAAGTAAATGATAAACTACTTCCAAATGATCCTTGTAATCTATTCCAGTGACCATCAATAAAATATCATATCCTTCGTCCTTCCTTTCCTTCATGTATGCAAAAAGGTTTTCTTTCGATACATAGACAATCTTAGTCCCCTCTTTGGATGTTGATTCTGATTCAACAGGTATCAATGTTTCACCTTCCCGGAAACGATACCGTCCTGAAGCTGCTTCAAGGCACTGATTAGAGCCTCAGGTCTAGGTGGGCAACCAAAAACATATACATCTACCGGTACAACCTGGTCAACACCATCTACCACAGAATAGCCTCTAACATAAGGGCCTCCTGCTGAGGCACATGCCCCCATAGATATAACATATTTTGGAAAAGCCATCTGATCATACAGCCTCCTGATCCTCGGTGCCATCTTCTTGGTCACTGTTCCAGAGACTATCATTAAATCTGCATGCCTGGGTGAATCCCTAAAAACATCAGCCCCGAATCTTGCCCAGTCATAATCTGAACCCATAGCGGACATCATTTCTATTGCACAGCAAGCGAGACCGAAAGTAAAGGGCCACAATGACTTCCCCTTACCCCATCTCATTGCTTCATCAAGAGTTGTCAAAAGTATACTGTCAGACATTAGACCACCTCATATATCCTTTCCTAATCGCATACAAAAGTCCAAACAACATTATTGATATGAACAAAATAACGTTCAAGAACACTCCAATTCCCAAAGCCTTAACCTCCCCGGCCCATGGTAGCAGCAGAAGAAAATCGACATCAAAAATCACAAAAGCCATTACAAAGAAATAATACTGTAAGGGCAGCGGTGCCTGGTAATCTCCAGTAGCTACTTCACCGCATTCATAGTTGTCATAGGTATATTTTCCATATGTCTTTGGAGAGAAAAAGTGTGCAACTGCAATTAAAGCAGACACTAGTATAGGTACTACCACGACTGCCAGAGCAAAGGCAGCCAAATCAGGGGTCAAGCTCATCTATCCCTTATCGTTTATAGAAATTTATATTTTTGTGATAATTGCCTAAAAATTTTAAAATATATTCTAAATAAAAATAAAATTAGAGAACTTCCTTGATGGAAGCTCTTTCAGGACCAAGTTTAGCTGGGTTCTGTTTATACTTTATGAATACATTCTTCGAAAGAACTCCTCTCAGCAACTGAATGGCCAGTGCTGGATCAACTCCCTTGGGGCATACTTCTGAACATGCACCGGCGAAATGGCACCTCCATACCCCGTGTTTAGAATCAAGCAAATTGAGTCTTTCGTTGAATCCTGCATCCCTGCTATCTGCTATGTATCTGTACGCCTGAGCTAATGCCTGAGGTCCAAGGTACAGGTCATCTGTTGCCATTGTAGGACACGCTGAAAGGCATGCTCCGCACATTATGCATTCCGTAAATAGGGCATACTTTTCCCTTTCCTCCGGAAGCTGGATATATTCACCGTAAGGTTCCGCCTCTTCTCTCACTATGTAGGGCTTAACACTTTCATGATTTTTGAAGAGTTTATTGAGGTCAGGGACAAGATCTTTTACAGTATCATAATTTCCCAGTGGATCTACCTTTATAAGGTCTTTATTTAGTTCCAGTATCTGTGTCTGGCATGCAAGCCTTTCTTTCCCATTTATAATCATTGCACATGATCCACATATTCCCATCCTACAGGAGTATCTTGCCGCAAGAGATGGATCAAGATGTTCCTTAATATAAAGGACGCCATCCAGAACCGTCATCCCCCTTTGAACAGGAACCTTGTATTCCATGTACTTTGGCATTTCTTTCTTCTCTGGATCGTATCTTCTTACTCTGAAAGTAACTGTTTTAACAACTTCTCCGAACCCTTTCAAAACTAATTCCATTTATATCCCTCCCTGTAAAAGCATAAGAACTATTGTCCTGGAACCCCAGATGAATATTACTAGACCTAATATTAGCATTGAATAAGTTATCACTTTTTCTGCCTTGGCTCCTGGGAACTGTTCAGAAAGTATGATCCTAAAACCGTTGAATATATGAAATACCAGGAATGTCAAAAGCAATTCAAATATTGATCCCCAGAGTAAAGTATGATAAATGGCAGTTACAGTACTGTAGTAAAGTGTCCCTCCTATAAGAGTATGGTTCGTAGAGGCATATTGATAAAGAACTTTATTTGATGTTGGGGCCAAAACACTTAACAGGAGCATGTGGAATGTTCCCAGAACGAGTATAAAAAGTCCCGTTAGATACTGCAGAAGCATTATCTTTGATTCCCTCATAATATCACTCCCGTGAATATATAGACTATGCCGAATACACTAATCACTATCATCAATATTCCAAGGACTATTTTAAGTGCGAAATTCCATCCTGCTAGCGATTTGGGTTTATACGGATATTCTGGTCTGTATGGCCTTACAAGCATCAATCCATTTTCAACTATCGTTAGTCTCAGTCCATTTAATGCATGGAATACCACAACTAACAGAAGTGCAGATAGAATATATGGACCGAAGTGAATGCCAAATGGCCAATCCAGGAATACCATCACATTATTCCATGTTAATGGCCCTCTCAATATATTGGACGTTTCAAAAACGTGGGCCATTAGGTATAAACCTATCACAATACCTGTAAACCTGTGCATTGCGAAAAGCCATCTATCGAATCCGTATTTGATTGGGTTAAACCATGAAATCCATCCTTTTTTATTTTCTATTGCCATTTTATCACCTCAATAAACCCTCGGCTCCGGCTTCCACTTGGTAAGTTTTACCGGAATGTAAGAAATTGTGATCTTACCATCCACCTTGCGAGCTATTGTGTGTTTCAGGAAATTATCATCATCCCTTTTAGGATAATCTGTCCTGAAATGTGAGCCTCTGCTTTCCCTTCTTTCCAGAGCACCAGCAACCACTACTTCTGCTAGTTCAACAAGATTTCTCATTTCAAATGCACCAATCAAATTCTGATTGTACACATTTCCTGTTTCCTTGATAAATATGTTCCTGCTCTTTTGCTCAAGCTCTCTTATCTCCTTCAAAGCTCTGGTCAATCCCTCCTCATTCCTGAATACGTAAGCATCCCTGTCCATTATAGTCCACAGCTGCCTCTTTATCTCATATGGGTCGTTGTCTCCTTTCTGGTTATGCATCTCGGCAACTATATCTTCAGCGTGTTTCCTGTCGCCTTCCATCAGTTCCACTCCTTTTGGATTCTTTAGTAACCATTTAGCTGCTTCCCCGCCCGTGACCTTACCGAAAACTACGCATTCACTCGTTGAGTTTGCACCAAGTCTGTTTGCACCGTGAACAGAGAGGCATGATGTTTCACCAGCTGCCCACAGACCTTCTATCCCTGTGAATCCTGTAGAGTTAACATTTATTCCGCCCATAGTATAGTGGGCGGAGGGTCTTACTGGAAGAGGCGATTCCACCGGGTCTATTCCAACATAATGGATTCCTATCTCTCTTACCTGTGATAACTTTTCCTTTATTTTCTCAGCACCTATTGGAGAGAAATCCAGAAGCAGATAATCTAGACCGTTGGGACCTTTGAATCCTCTTCCCTGGAGGATTTCTGTCATCATACTTCTTGATACTATATCCCTCGGGGCAAGATCTTTCTTTGTTGGAGCATATTTTTCCATGAATCTTTCTCCATTCGCATTTTTGAGAATACCACCGTCACCCCTGACACCTTCCGTAATCAAGATGCCAGAGGGAACAAGCCCAGTAGGATGGAACTGCACGAATTCAATATCCTTTAATTCCATTCCCCTTCTTAGTGCTATGGCAAGACCATCTCCTGTAACAAGATGTGAATATGTTGTATAACCATACAGCCTCCCCAATCCGCCTGTTGCAATAATACCTGCCCTTGCCTTGAATATTCTTATTTCTCCGGAGGCAACATCAATTGCTACAACTCCTCTGAATTTTCCGTTGTCTATCAAAAAATCAACAGCAAACTGTTCATTATATTTATCTACATTACCATATTTTAATAGAGTATCATATAGAGCATGAATTTCATAAAATCCAGTCCTATCTGATGCGAATGTTGCTCTCGGATATGAGTGACCTCCGAATGGTCTCTGTGCAACTCTACCATCATCCCTTCTTGCCCACGGAAGACCCCAATGCTCCAGTTCAAGAACATCTATTGGACATTGTCTCACAAAAAATTCCACAATGTCCTGATCTGCTAAATAATCAGAACCCTTTATGGTATCGTATGCGTGGAGATCGAAAGAATCACCTTCATCCTTGTACAATACAGCCGCCGATCCCCCTTCCGCAGAAATTGAATGGGCCCTCATCAGCTGATTTTTTGCTATTATTGCTATTTTGAGTTTTCCCTGACCGACCCTTGCAGCCTCTATGGCCGCCCTGAGGCCCGCAAGTCCCGATCCTATAATTACTATGTCATAATCTAGGACTTCAACCAATTAAATCCCCAAGTAAAAAGTATAATTAATTATAAATAGGTTCCTGATTTCTATTTTTAATAAAACTAATAAATTAAATCTTGTTAAAATCGATTATATTTTTCTTCCTGTCTTTGCTTAATAGTACAATCCTAGAATCCTCCCTTTCACCACCGAAATCGTAATTGAGATAACCATTCAGTCTGCTGGAGAAATCTCTTATTTCTTCGTGTGAGGGCATGTTATTTATTGATAGGCGGCCTTTTGACCCTCCTACATGTACATATGCCTTGTTTTCTATGAAATCTGGATCGGCTTTCTTGTCAAGCCTATAATATTCTTCTATGAAGCCAAGATTAAAATCCTTCACAAGGGTATGCCTTATGACAGTTCTTGTTCCCAATGAAGGGAGGATTTCAAGTGTCCTGTTTAATTTTTCCCACCCGTTGCTGTAAACAGGGTTAAGTAATTCTTTAAATATTTTCTCATTTGGTGCCGCTACTGTAACATAGAGTTGCGTCGGCATTACATCGAGTTTCTCCAGTGCCTCTGGATTTGTTCCATTCGTTACAAGAAAAGTTGATATTTTTCTTTTCTTTGCTTCTGAGAGTAGATCGTTTAATTTCCCATAAAGAGTTGGTTCTCCAGTCAAAGAAATTGCCATATGCTTAGGTTGCTGAGCCTCCATCCATTTTACCATATCCGTCCTGCTGTCTCCCTTGAATCCAGTCAGTAGCTGCCTTTGTGCAACTATGCTCCCCTCCATAATCTCCGAAGCCTCATCCTCTTCTGGTATCTTTACACCTTCCCATCCCTGAGATCTCCAACAGAAGAGGCAGTTTTCTGAACACCAGTCAACGGCAGGAGTCATCTGTATGCATCTGTGACTTTCAATGCCGTAAAAGGTCTGCTTATAGCACGGCCTGTCATAATATAATGATTGCCTCATCCAATGGCAGAGCTTCACAGCTGAGTGTTCACCAACTATCCTATAGCCCTGCTTTTCCAGAGTCTTCTTCTTTATTTCATCCATTTTTTCACCATTTCCTTGCAGTTACAATAAATCCTGTATGGTAAAGTATATTGGACTCAGGTCTAATACCGATTTCACTTATTTTTATTGGTATATCTATTAGTTCATGGATATTAACTTCAAAATCATTTTCTTTCATAAATCGCGAAAAATATTCAGCCTGAGAATATGTTGGCAATATTGTCCCCACATTTTTAACATTTGTCAATCTTCCCTCAATGAATTTCCATGGCTCAGGATTGTCTATGAATATATTTTCATATTTGTCAACTGGCGCCTCCATTCCATCGTCATTTTTCGCCTCTATCCTGTCTTCCAGTTCAAATCTTCTGATATTCTTCTTAAGTATCTTGTATATTTCTTCATTTATTTCAAATGATAGAATATTTATACCGAATATCACAGATGACATGATGGAGAATCCACCAGATCCCCCACCTATTTCAAGAAGTCTACCTATCCTTGGGAAGTTCATCTTGTATCCTATGTACAGGACGTCCTTAGGCAATATAATTTGAGGCGCCCTTTCTATTGATTGGGATATGTCCTCGACCGTAGCTTCTCTGATTCTAAATTTCCTCGAACCTAGTTCCATCTCGTGATTCTCTACTTTGAATTTTTCCGTATTTAGGTTTCCTATTCCGGGTATATACATTAGTCCAGCTTCATTTGAGAATGATATTACCTCATCCTCGTTATATAAGGTTACAATCACATGGGAATAGAAAAAAGCATTTAAAATAGGTTTTCCTACCGAATATGTGCCATTAGAAGAAGAACCTCTGAAATTCTTTCTGGAGAATGGATATGAAAAGAAAAAATGCCCGAAATGCGGTGCATATTTCTGGACTATAGACAAGGATAGGATTACATGCGGAGAAGCTCCCTGTGATCCCTATTCATTCATACTCAACCCACCTACAGAAAGGAAATACAGTCTCGAAGAGATGAGAGAGGAATTCCTATCCTTTTTTGAGAAAGAGGGACATAAAAGGATCAAGAGATACCCTATTGTCGCAAGGTGGAGGGAGGACGTTTATCTTGTTAACGCCAGCATATATGATTTCCAGCCGCATGTTACTTCCGGCAAGGTACCTCCACCAGGAAATCCACTTGTTATATCACAGCCATGCATAAGAACTGTTGATCTGGACAATGTTGGAAAAACAGGGAGACACTTATCAGTCTTTGAAATGGGAGGTGCAAAATCTTTCAATTTCCCTGGAAAGGAAATATATTGGAAAGATAAAGCTGTTGAATATTCTAGAAAATTTCTTGAGCATCTTGGTGTGAATCCTATTGAGATAACTTACAAGGAAAAGCCCTGGTCAGGAGGCGGAAATGCAGGATCCGCCGTGGAGGTAATGGTAAGAGGCCTTGAAGTAGCCACTCTAGTTTTTATGGATATGGTGGAAGACCCAAATGGAGAGTATGAAATAGATGGTATCCGCTATAAAAAAATGGATAACAGGATAGTTGATACAGGTTATGGAATTGATAGGTTCACATGGCTATCTCAGGGTACTGAGACAATATTTGAGACACTTTATCCAGAGATGGTTAAAAGTCTGATGAATGAGGTAGGCATTACTACACCTGAATTCCTGAAAGAATTTATAAATAAATCGACAATGGAGGATGGTTCAGAGATAAAATTCCTCCAGCAATTACCTGCAGATGAGAGAGAGAAGATGGAAAAATTATCTCTGATATACATGCTTTCAGATCATTCCAGAGCTCTCACATTTTTATTATTCGATGGGCTTGTGCCATCTAATTCAAAAGCAGGCTATGTTTTAAGAATGATGATAAGGAGATCATTGCTTGCCATTCAGAAATTGAAAATGAAAACTACTCTATGGAACTTGATAGAAATCCAGGAAGAAAGATTCAAGGATATTCTGGATACAAGACTTGAAAAATCTGCTAGAGAGATAGTGGAATTAGAGACTGACAGGTTCAACGAACTGCTAATGAAGGGTGATTCTTTAATCAAGAAATATTCTAAGAATGGAAGTATCTCAGAGGAAAATGTTCTTCTGCTTTTTCAATCAAATGGACTGCCTATTGAATATATAAGGGAGAGGTGCCAGGCTCTTTCTATAAGATTGCCTGAAAGCATAAATAAGGTTAAAGGTTTTAACAATGTAAGGAAGGATAACGAGAATAAGAAACAATCAATTACTGGAACCTATCCTCCAACCAGAAAGCTTTACTATGAAAATGAAAAGAATTTTGAATTCAAGAGTAAGGTAATTTCATTGGAGGGAAATGGGGTTATACTGGAGGAAACAGCATTCTATCCTGAGGGTGGTGGGCAGCCTTCTGATAGAGGGTACCTTGTAATAAATGGAAACAAGTACATTGTGGATGAAGTTAAAATTATGAATAATGTCATTGTACATTATCTGAATAGCACAAGTGGCATTAAAAAGGGAGATGCAGTTTTAGGGTTAATAGATAAAGATAGAAGGGAAAGACTTATGAAAAATCATTCTGCTACCCATGTCCTCTTATCTTCAATAAGGAGTATTCTCGGTCCCCATGTATGGCAATCTGGTGCTCAGAAAGATCCAGCAGTTAGCAGACTGGATATTACACATTATAAGGATATCAGCGCTGAGGAGCTCAAAGAAATAGAGAACAGGGCAAATGAAGTTATAAGAATGGATATTCCTTTGCATAAAGAATTTGTTGAAAGAAATAAGGCGGAAGAAAAATATGGGTTCATTCTCTATCAGGGCGGTATACCAGATGGAAATCAGTTGAGACTTGTTGAAATTCCTGGCATAGATGCTGAAGGATGTGGTGGAACTCACGTGGACAGAACCGGGGAGATAGGTTTTATTAAAATCATAAGGGTTGAAAAAATTCAGGATGGGGTAATGAGGTTCCATTTCACTGCTGGAAAATCAGCACTTGAAATTGTACAGAGGATGGATGATGAGCTTAGGATAATAAAGGAAACTATGGGTAATGATCCTCTTTCTGTATACAATTCTATTAAGAAAGAATTGAATGAGGTCAGGAAGGCTATTTCTAGTGGGACAGAAGAACATCTTATCAGCTACAAAGGGAATGATATAAGAATAATAGAGACAGATGAGGTAATAGCTGATGAAATCTCTAAGAGTATAAAAACGGGCGTTGCCATAATAAAGTCTGATGAAAGGTTAAGAATAGCATCCTTAAACAAATCTATTTCTGCTATAGAACTCCTGAAAGTTCTGGAAAATAAGGGTATAGTGAAAGGGGGAGGGAATTCAGAATTTGCTCAGGGGAAAGTTTTAAAGCAAAATTTACAATGGAAGGAAATAGAAGAGGGGATAAAGTATAACTGAGGAAGAACAGGATGCTATCAGGAAAATTGTAAATAAATATTTCGCCATATCAAAGGCTTCTGAGGAGCAGCCTGGGCTTTATGAGTTCTTCGTCATTTCTTCTGGCAATCTTGAGAGTGACTTCAAAAATCTGAATGCTGAACTGAAAACATTGGATTATATCCCCATCATAACAAAAAGGAATGAACCGGGCTCGGATTTTGTTATTACGGTAATTAAGAGAAGGAAGGGTAAGAAGTTTGGTATATGGGTGAATATAGTTCTCCTGATAGCCACCCTAGCCTCTACGATTTACGTCGGCGAAGGTCTTTACGTTGGATATTTTAACATAAGCAGCAATGGACCGATTGAATATTTCTATGGATTCCTTTATTTTTCCCTACCTCTGATGATAATACTTGGATCTCATGAACTTGGGCACTATTTCGTGGCAAGGAGGAATGGTGTGGCTGCTTCTCTCCCATTTTTCATCCCAGCTCCGACAATCCTAGGCACTCTTGGTGCTTTCATTTCCCTGAGGGACCCTCTTCCTGATAGAAAGACACTCATAAAAGTAGGAGCCGCTGGACCCATAGTGGGCTTTATAATGAGTATCATAGTTGGAATAGTGGGCGCATATCTTGGCAATGTACAGCATCCGGTAATAGTAACTTCTACCCAGATTTCATATGAGATAAGTCTTCCTTTTATATATTCAATAGTTCCATTCCTGTTCACAACAAATGTTCATCCCGTAGCATTTGCAGCATGGGTAGGGTTTTTGGTAACAGCTATAAACCTATTCCCAGTTGGCCAGCTTGATGGAGGTCATATTGCCAGGGGATTACTTGGTGAAAGGGCAAAATATTTCAGCTACGCATTTTTGATGATTTTGATAATTTTAGGGGTATATTATCTGTCCTGGATCATTTTTGCTGTTATAATAATTATACTTGGGCTTAACCATCCTCCCCCTTTGAATGATATTTCGAAACCGGGAAAGAAGGAACTCGTTGTAGGAGCTGTAGCCATTATGCTGATCATTTTATGCTTCTCGCCCGTTCCTATAGTGGAACATATAATTCCGGAAAGTGTTAATGTTTCTCTGAGTCAGGGTAATAATTTTATAGTCATGAATGACTCCTACTTTGGACAAGAAAATTATTCTTTGAACGTCCAAAATGTCAATAATGTTTCCATTTCAGTAACTGTTAGTCCTGAAAAAATCCCTGGATTCAATGTTACAAGATCAATAAATACTTCATTAACAGCACATCAGGAAAAAGTGTTTTATATTAACTATATACCTGAAAATTATTCAGCTCTCGGAGAACATACAATATACATTAATGTTTCCACAACACCAAAATCATTTGAATTTGTTAGGGATGCCATCGTGGTAAGCCTTGATCAGAATATTTCTCCAAATATGATCTTCAGCAACACAAACGATACCTGGATAACTTTCATTAATTACGGAAAGAGTGATTACTTTGGCATTTATAAAATGAATAACAGTTCCCAGTTTATAATATCGAACACCACAATGAATGCGACTTCCAATACAACCGTAAGTTCAGTTGATATCGCTACAAGTTCAACCAAAACTATAGAAATAAGGTTCAATAATCCTGATAGCGGAGTAGTCCTTGTTGACAACAGATATCAGGCAATGGTGGTAATATATAATTAGAGGATATTTTTAAAAATAAGTTATGATTGCTACAAAATATATTTTAAATATATGAGTTAATTCAACTTCTATGCAAGATTATGATATAATAGTTGCCGGAGCTGGGATAGCAGGTTCCATGGCATCAGCTATGGCCGGTAAAATGGGAAGCAGGGTTTTGCTTCTTGATAAAAACGGCAAAGATGAACCTGGAAAAAAAACAGTCTGGGGCTGGGTATGCGGAGATGCTGTGGCAAAATCACATATAGATTTTGTTAAGAAGAATTTGGGAAATATATTCAATGGAGAAGATCTTGGGATACCTGTTGATGGCGTAGTAGCGCTTTCGCCTGATCTTGATTACAAACTCCCGTTCGAGGGCGAAGGCTTCAGTCTTGAGCGACCTATTTTCGGATCCTCACTTTTTAAAGCTGCAATAAAAAACAATGTTGAGTTCAGAGGGGGATTCAATATAGAGGCACCATTGATTGATAATGGAAAAGTTATTGGAGTTGTGGGAAGAAATGCAAAGGGAGAATTGGAAAAAATAACTGCAAAGGTCGTTGTTGATGCTTTAGGTATTTCATCCTTGTTAAGGAGGAAATTACCTGATAATATTTACATAGACAGGGAAATAGATTATGAAGACCTTGAATTGACTGGAAGATTTATTTACAAACTAGAAGAATTTGATCAGGATTCAAAGTATTACGATCCTAAAAATGCGCTTATACATCTTAACCAGAGAATGGCCCCAGGTGGATATGGATGGGTATTCCCAAAGAAGGATGGGAGGGTAAATGTAGGCCTGGGTGTGCAGCACAAGAGTCTTGAGATCAGAAATGCCAAGATGGGGGAGAAGGATAATTTAAAATCACTGATGGATAAATATGTTAAATGGAATAAAGTAATGAAAAAATATTCCATTGATAATTCCTTCAAGAATGGCGAAGGATACTGGAGCGTTAGTGTGAGGAGACAGATGGAGAGCATGGTTTTTCCAGGTTATATAGGAGCAGGCGACTCAATGGCTTCTCCAAATCCACTAAGTGCTGGTGGCATAGGCCCTGCCTTAATAGGAGGCATTTTAGCTGGAAAGAAAGCAGCAGAATGCGCTCAGGCTCAAAATTGTGAATTAAATGATCTCTGGGACTTCAACATACAATATAATAAGCAGTACGGTAGCAAAATGGCTGGAATGGAGGTTTTCAGAATATTCCTGCAATCTATGAATGATCACGATATAGATTATGGCATGAAAAGTTTCATTACTTATCAGGAAGCTGTAGAGATAACTTATGGAAGGATACCAGAATTATCTCTGACAAGCAAGATGGGGAAAGTAATAAGGGGGGTCAAAGCAATGAGGACCTTTAGGGACCTTATATGGACAGTTGATACGATGAAATCATTGAATAAATTATATGATGCATATCCCCAGAGACCAGAGGAATTTCCAGAATTTAAGAAAAAAGTACAGGCAGTAATAAATGAGGCAAAAACAAGAATGCCACCTTCCCCTGTGTAATTTTTAATTTACTTAATTTTTTCAAATAATTAAAATATAAATAAAATATTACCTGACTCAGAAAAATATGAACTTTAAGAAATCTGTTAAGAATTTTTTCATCACTGGGGAGAAAAGCCTATTCGAAAGAATTGGCAATTATGCTCAACTTGGAGAACAAGCTAATGATCATCTGAGAACCATGCTCAATTGCCAGAACAGGATTGATCTATCAGTTGTTAAAGAAAAAATTAAAAAATTGGAGGTTGAAGGGGACTCAATCACTTTTGAACTCAAGAATAATATTACAAGCGGAGCAGTTAATCCTTCTCTAACGGACTCCTTCCTCGAGCTTGTAGATAGAAGTGACGATATACTCGATACGCTTTATTACATAAGCAGGGAAATAGCCAGATTCAGTGAATTTCTTTCTGAAGCTTCTTCAGGGGAAATGGAAATCATCTGTCAATATTATGATAAGATAAACAGGGCACTTGATTACAATAGTGAATCTCTGAAGAATCTGCAGAAGATGGTGTCAAATGATGATGTCAGGAATATCATAAAATTTTGGTCAAATATAGAAAGAATGGAAGAAGAAGTTGATGACATTAAGGATGAGCTGCTAGATAAATTGTATTCTGATTCAAAGAAGATAAGTTATCTATCCTTTATTCATCTTTCTTCTGTGATACACAAAGTAGATGATCTTTTGGATCAAAATCAGGATATAGCAGATTTATTGATTCAGATAATAACAGCGGTGACAAGTTGATAGGAATTTTTATTGCACTTTCTCTTCTAATACTTGCAGCCATAGTTTCCGGAAATAACCTCTCAATAGCAGTCGGTTCATTAGTGGGTTCGAATGTGACGAGGAGAGACGCGGCTGTTCTTATAGGTATCATTGGATTTATTGCAGGATTTTTTATTGGGACTGGTCATATGGAAAAAACCGTTTCCCTTCTTTTCCCTTATAATTCTCTAATAATTCTACTTGTCATATGGGGATCCATTCTGATATTCGTTTTGGCACAATTTGTAAGAGTTCCAATTTCACTGACTATGGCCATCGTAGGAATAGCTATCGGTCTTTTCATAAGAGATGGAAGATATTATGGATTTCCTGTTGTTTTTCGTATATCAGTGATGTGGGTTATTGCACCAATAATGGCAGTAGTTTTTTCATATATTATGATGAAAGTCCTAATAAGCTGGAAAAGCAGGAAGGTGTGGAGGACTGCGAGCTCTATGAAGATTATATTGATATTTCTAGCTTTCCTCTCATCATTCACCCTGGGAGAAAATACGTTAGGATTCATTGGTGCAATTTGGAATCAGCATGTTATAGTTTATCCCTCTGTAGTATTAGGCATTATTATAGGTTCAATATTTTTGAGCAGAGGTGTCCTTAAGAGGGTAAGTTATGAAATCTATTCTTTGAATTATTCTAGTGCCCTGGTTTCACTTATTTCTTCATCAGTTTTGGTGGAAATTGCCACACTATTCGGGTTACCTTTATCAAATACTCAAACACTAACATCAGGAATATTGGGGGCAGGGCTTGGAAAAAAGATGAGGGCAGTCTCATTGAAACCTGTCGTGAGAATTTTACTTCTCTGGTTCATATCTCCATTCATTGGAATTTTGATAGGTCTTGCCCTTTAAAAAAAATTAAGTATATACTATCTCCACTTTTCCATTCCGTTTGTTTTTCACCGCTATTTTTCCTTCATGCCCGCAATTCTTGCAAATAAATTTAAATGAGAACAGGCATTTGACAGTTATTTCTGAGATAGCAGTTATTTGTATCTCATTTGATCCGCAATTAGGGCATTTGAGCCGCTCTGTCTTCATGATACATAAAAAATATAAAATATTATGGTGCATGCGCGAAGTCTTTCAAATGCCCTCCAATAGCTGGAAGTCCTATGATAAATGCTAGGATACCTGTGAGAACCATGAGTATTGCAACCAGGATTGCGAGCCATTTATTCTTGGTTAATATCAATGGTAGAACGAGAATACCTGAGATTCCTGCGCCGAGATACAATAAGAGCATTGCAATTGGGGAATTGGTCATTTTATCCAGATAACCATCATACCCTGAGACAATAGCGTAAATACCTGAGAAAAATGCCATTATCCCCATGAACGTTAGTGAGCCTTTCTTCAATATGATATACCCTGCAATAAGAGAGGCGAGTCCAAGCAATAGCAGAGAATCTCCAAATAGTATACTGTAGGCTCCCCCTTCAGGTTCGGGCCAAAGCATACTGTAGAAAAGGCCATAAATGAATGCGTAGAAACCGGTTCCCATAAGGAAATAGGAAAATCCTTTATCCGTTTCATCGTTTTCCTTTCCCATAAAAAATCTATAGACCACATATGAAGCTAACCCCACAAATATAATTCCCAAAACAGTGAGATTGGCTGCAAGTGGATCACTAAATACCGTCATTTAAATCACCTCTTGATTATTACCTCGCGGTATCTGAATTAACGCGTGCAAGTTTACACTTTTGTGTGCACTAAAAATTTTTTATATTTCATTAAATTTTACTGATATGGGTAGACTTAATGTTTCATTGAGCAACGAAACTATAAAGAAAATTCAAGAAATTTCAAAAAGAGAAGGTAAAACAATAAGTTCTATTGTCTCTGAGTCCGTTTCGCTTTACGATGATATTGCTAAATATGGCAGAAACAGGAGAGATATAGAAAAAATATTCAACATACTGTCACTTATGAAAACATTTGAAGCCATTCCAGTTCCAAGTATACTCCTAGATTTCAGCATTTCAAAGTGTATGAGTACATCTTCAGATGAAACAATATCCTTTTGGAAAGAGAGGGGAAAACAACTTGGGGTTATTATAAAAGAAATAGCACCTGATATTGAAGATGTTAAGAATATGGCTCAGGATTATGGGTCACTTTTGCCCCTGAATGGACTGGAAGTAATTCATAAGAATGATTCTGTAACTATAATTTTAACAGGAACTGGATACACGAAGAATTCATCTCTTGCTACTGCCTATGCAGTTGAGGGATTTCTTGAGTCATATGGATACCAAGAGTTCAAAATTGAAGTTATGGAAGGTTTTGTAAAGGTGGATGGTAAGAAAAAATAATGCACGGGGGATTAAAAGCATTCTTATCTAGCAGGATTCTTTCATTACAAATTTAAACTATCATTGCATAGAGGTTAAAACTTAGACATAGAGGTAGAAAAAATATGAATAAGGCTGTTCTATCAATATTTGGCTCTGAATGGTTTGGCATCTCAATATCAACTTTAGCTCTGGCTCAGGCATTCATGCTTCTTTTCTCACATACCCATTATATTTACCTAAAATTTTTTGCAGAAACTCTGACCTTTTTGGGATTGATTATTTTCATTGTAATATTTATTTTATGGGTTCTGAGGGTTTTGACTTCATCGGGAGTTAAGCTATCACACTGGAACAATCTTACCAGATTAAGTTTCACGGCGCTTATCCCGATTGTGGGATTTGTATTGAACTATCAGCTTTTCTTCTTGTTTGGATTTAACAGTATTACCGCTCAAATATCACTTGTTAATTATTTTTTTGAGTATGCGCTTGCATTTACCATTGGTATAATGCTGGGATACAAATTATACACCAAAGAAATCACTCAGAAGGAAATAAATTATGCGATTGTTATTCCACCTCTATCAATAGGCGCAGGTATTTTTCTTGCAGCTCCCCTTATGTCCTATTTTAGATTCTCCTATGGAACAATAATTTATTTTATGTCAATTATGGGTATAGGAATCTTTTTCTTCCTCTATATTTTTATAGGATCACTGGCTCTTTCAGGGCACGTTACAGCAAAACATCAAGAATCTCTACCTACTACTATGCTTCCGGTAGGGATAGCGAGCTTAATAGTAATAAACCTGCTTACAATAACCAATTTCTCATTTATTCAAGGAGTCGCTCTCTCATTAAACTCTGTAAAGTTTATTTCAATTTTGTTATGGGGATTCGAGTTGTGGAACTTTATTGTAGTTCTATTCCTTATAATTACAAATCCGACAAGAGGTCAGCTTGGAATATGGGCTTATGGATTTCCTCTTGGCCTATTCGCCACATCTACAATCAAGATTCTTGCTTTCACAAACTTGGAATTTATGTATGTAGCTTTTATTGTTATAATCATAGTTATGTTAATTTTGTGGGTTTACGCTTGGCTAAACACTTATATCATTGTCCATAGCATACTTAATATTGATAAGGTGGGGAAATGAATATTCAATTTCATAAAAAAATTATAGCACTTTCAAAAATTAATTGATAGATTGTTCAATGTTGAAAGCATTATAAACAATGCGGGGGGAG
>JAGDXO010000021.1:17670-28631 GCA_023256615.1 Thermoplasmata archaeon | reverse complement strand
TAATAACTCTCAGGAGAATCATAGGGAACATCAGTCTTTGTGATGACAACTTCAGCGCCGAATGCCTTCATCAGGTTTATTTTCTCGCTGCTCATCTTGTCAGGTATTGTTATTATGGCCTTCTTCCCCCTGACTGCGGATATCATTGCTATAGCGGCGCCTGTATTCCCTGATGAATTCTCCACTATTTTGTCCCTGAGCTCACCTGATCTCTCAGCATTCTCCATGATGTAATAGGCCATCCTGTCCTTTATGCTCCCTCCAGGGTTGAAGAATTCCAGCTTACCGAAAATACTGTCATCCTTCCCAGCTATCCTGTTTATCCTTACCACAGGAGTATTTCCTATTGTTTCCATTATATTGTTGTAAACTTGCATTGACCCTTATTTCAATAACAGAAATAAAATTGTCCATGAAAATATCTTAAATAATGTAATTTGCTAAAGAGTATATGAGTGAAATTCCCCTTAAAACTAAGACGAGAATAATTATTGATTTTGTGAAGGGAATGAGGGCTGAAGACATATCATTCAATGAGAGGATTCCCCTTGATTCAGTCAACAGAACAATAAGGGAATGGGAGGAGGGTTACCTTAACGTGAACATAGGCAACGATATCCCCTCAGAGATAAAGGAGATTGCAGCCCTGATGAGGGATAAGAATCTCACAGTACAGGATATACTTGAGGGGTACAGCTTTTATGAGATATTCAGGGACAAGGAAAGGGAGAAGGTCATGAGGATAGTGGATGAGATATACGGTCTTAATGATTCGGAGAGGAGGAAATTCATGGATACTGCCATGAGGATAATATCATACAGGAAATATGATAATATTGATTTCACAGAAATTCCGAAGGCACTTGAGGATATGGTCTACAGGGGGAAGGAACTCAACAGGGAGATAAGGAGCAGGGAGCTGCACCTTCTTGACCTCAAAAAACAGATAGGAGATATTGAAAGACAGTTGAGTGAAATGAACAAGGAAAAGGATGAATTGACCAAGGAGATGAGTATGCTGAAATTCCTGAGGGAGAATGTTGGGGGGGATGATGAATCCATAAGGAATGCTGTTGAAGGTCTGAAACACAGCGGTTTCAGTGCAGAGAGTATTAGGGAGATTTCTGAATATATAGGAGCAATAAAGGGCAGGGGAATGAACATAGAACAGTTCCTCAGGATAACAAAGTATTTTGATGAGCTCATGAAGCTTGGATTGAGTGTCCAGATGATGGAGGACCTTCTGGAAAGGGTGAAGGAGAGCGGGATGGATATAGATGATTACCTGAATGAAAGGTATGCTTATGTGAGGGATAAGAGTGCTTATGTGAAGTCAGTGAAGGAATTAGTTGATGTGCACAAGAAACTTGAGAAGGATATAAAGCTGATGGAAGAGGAGATACAGAAGAGGAAGAATAAACTTGAAAGGTCCTAAATACCCCTCATCTTGCCGATGTTCCTGATCTTCACATATTTTCCATTCCTGTTTATGTTTGCAAGTGTTTTTAACACGTGATTCAGGTATCTATCCTCATAGAGCCACCTGACAGAGCATTTTCCATTTCCGCATGAAGCCTCGAAATAGAGGGCTATGATATAGTTATCAATTATATCCTTCATGCTTTCTATCATTATTTCAGGGGGTATACCAAGACCAGAGAGCAGGTTTTCTATGCTGAGAGTACCCATGTTTCCTGCCATATTCACTACGAAATTCACATTTTCCAGATCCTGGGAGTGGTTCTTCTGAATCCCATGTGCTTCTATTTCTGATGGTATTTCTATCTCTATTTCCCTCACCTTTTCGCTGTCCCATAATCCTGAAATGAATTCGCTTATTTCCTCAGAGTCATTAATTTCATGAATAATGAAGGAGTGTCTTCCAAGGTTCCTGTTATATGCGGCGGATAATTCTATTATTCTTTTGCTCACTTCATTCGAGGACGATTCATTGTACTGGCACAGGTGGTACAATCTGCCTTCCCTCACTATTGATATTGGATAGAGGATGACATTATCCATGTCGGACAGCGTCTTCCCCTCCGCCATGTTCCTGATGCTATCATTTGAATAGATAACATTGTCAAAGCTTATCCAGAGTATATTCTCATCTTCCCTCATTATACTCTCTCTTTTCCTCAGCCTGATCTTCTGGTCGCTGTACTTGCTCTCTCCCTTCATTATTGAGTAATAATACCTTTTATATTTGCTGTCATAGTATGCTATTCCGGAATCCATTATACCTGTATATTCAGGATATGCCCTTGAGATGTCAACAGAAAATATTGCCTGCCTTTTGAAAAATTCTGTATTGAGATATTCTTTCCCCTTCTCTTTTGCTTTTAAATCTCCCTCGTCTGTTATGCTTTCTATCTCCAAATCAAGATTCTTCATTATTGAGTCGTAGAGATTGTCCATCATACCTTCCAGAAGGTCTTCCTCAATCAGGGCTTTGAATTTCACCTTATTTTCCGTGAAATATGTTTCCATGTAAAGTGAGGAAATTGATTTCCTGACAAATTTTTCGAAGAATTCCCTTATTGCCTCCTCAGGTCCTTCCACATAATTGAGCATATCCTCCAGATGCATTGTTGTCAACCTTCCATCCAGGAGGGTGGGCCATCTCGGTATATGCTCACTCACCTCTTTGAAAATAGAGGAAGGTTCCTTCCCCCTTTTCATGACTACGCTCACTATCTTCAGTCTCTTATTGACGGAAAAGGATTTTAAGATCTCAGGGATTGTTCTGGAATTGCCTATGTACTCTATCCTGAATGCATTCTGCCAGAATGTCCTGTTGTAAACTTCGTTGAGGGATAGAAGCCTCTCACTTATCTCCTTCTCATCTTCAATACCATATTGCACTGTGAAATAGACCCTTCCTTCTCTCATTATCAGGAATGTGTAAATCAGAGTATTTTTCATATCTATGAATGCCTTTCCCTCGAGCTGACTGTTAATCTCCTTGTTTATCAGTACCGGGATATTGAACCTGACCCAGACTGTATTTCCCGCTTCCCTCACCTTGTAACCCATCCTGTTTATTCTCATCGCTATCTGAGGATAATCCTTTGAATCCTTGAAAATGTAGAAGAATATGTTGTTTCTTTCAGCGTTGAAACGTCCCATATTGTTTCCCATTATGCTGTACAGCTCATCCCCGAAGACCTTTGAATCTATAGAGAAAATTACCTCCTTGTCAAATATCCTGATATTCATATCCAGATTTCGTTCTGAACCATTTTGGGGTAATTCATATTTCATTGATAACATATTACAAGACTATTATTTAAATATAAGGATAAGATTGAAATCCACCTAACAATGCGGAGGGAGGGATTTGAACCCTCGGATCCCTACGGAACCAGACCCTCAATCTGGCACCTTTGACCTGGCTCGGCAACCTCCGCCCTGACATGTGAAAAAAACATACTATTTATTGATATCCATCACCACTTCATTCCAGTTATTCTTTCGTATAGCGATCTGTAAAGAGAGGATGTTTTAACTATCATATCTTCTGGGAGTGCAGGGATTGGAGGCTCATTCGCTCCGGATGATCTTGCCTTCATCAGTTCATCATAGTACCCAATACTCCTGTAGTATTGCCTGACAAATTCCTTGCTCTTTTCTATTATGTTGCCATTTTCATACTCACTCTTTTCCCAGAACCTGTCCTCATCTGCAGTCCCGAATGTATCCACTATCACGGGATTTCTATCACTGTCCATGGCGAATTCCTTCTTTCCGTCAGCGTGAATAAGCCCCCTTTTTAATACTTCGGAATTGATTCTTTCGTCCATCTTCAATATTATTTCCCTTATGTCCTGAATATCTTCCCTTGATAATCCACCAATTTGCATCGCTTCCCTTTCATCCAGCAGCCTGTCGGTCTTCTCGAATTTTGTTGTCATCTCAAATACAGGCTCAGGCAGCTTTTCCCCATACTTGGGTCTGTTCCTGAAGCCAATATCTCTGTAGTCCAATTTCCCCCTTTCTATCCTGTCATTCAGAGAACCCGCAACGTAATACCTCATCACAAACTCAAGGGGTATAAGATAATTCTTCTCTGCTCCTGGAACATTACCCTCAATTACATTGAACTTTCTGACTATCATTCTGTTTCCACTTTCCAGCGAAAGGAAATGATTTTTCAGCCCCATTTTTTGTGCAATATTAAACCAGAAGGATGATGTTCTTGCAAGTGATGCTCCCTTATCAGGTATCATAGAAGGAATTATCTTGTCAAAAACAGATATCTGGTCCGTGAATATGAAAAGCAAATTTTCCCCTTGATCATAAACTTCCTTGACCTTACCCTTCCTCAACAATTTCATGTTTCCCTATAAATACATATAAAAAAAAGTTGCGTATATACTTTGGAAATATATATTTCTAAGATTGCAATGTTCCCATATGTCATATGAATTGAATGTTAAGTACGGTACAGACCTCCTGAAAAAGGGATTTGCAAAGATGACAAAGGGAGGGGTCATCATGGATGTTACAACTGCAGAACAGGCGAAGATAGCTGAAGAGGCTGGAGCAATATCCGTCATGGCTCTTGAAAGGGTACCTGCAGATATAAGGGCAGAGGGCGGGGTTGCCAGGATGGCGGATCCACTGAAAATAAAGGAAATAATGGATGCAGTCACAATTCCAGTAATGGCAAAGGTGAGGATCGGGCATCTCGCTGAGGCAAAGGCACTTGAAGCGCTGGGAGTTGATATGATAGATGAGTCTGAGGTCCTGACCCCTGCGGATCCATTCTTCCATGTCAATAAGAGGGAGATTAAAATTCCATTCGTGTGCGGAGCAAGGAATCTCGGTGAGGCAGTGAGAAGGATATGGGAAGGTGCTGCCATGATAAGGACGAAGGGAGAGGCTGGAACAGGCGATATCATTGAAGCCGTGAGGCACGTCAGGATGATGAACCAGGGCATAATGGAAGTGAAAATGTCTGATGACAACGAGATATGGGATATGGCGGTTCACATAGCCAAGAGCTATGAAAACTTAATTGCACAGACAAGGGAGATGCTACACGGAAAAGTTGTGATTTCCGATGAGGATGTGGTATTTGCTAATTTCACATACGGGGAAATAAAGAAAGGCATGTACGATGTTCTGAAGGAAATAAAGGCTGCAGGGAGGCTTCCAGTTGTCAATTTTGCTGCTGGCGGAGTGGCGAGCCCGGCAGATGCGGTGCTCATGATGGAACACGGTGTGGATGGTATATTTGTGGGCAGTGGTATATTCAAGAGCCAGGACCCAAAGAGGATGGCCAGCTCCGTTGTTCAGGCAACTGCCGCATGGGATGATCCTGAAATTCTGGTTGAAGTATCCAAGGGACTCGGCGGTATGAAGGGCAGAAACGTGGAAAAAATGGATGAGAGCGAGAAGATCCAGGGAAGAGGGTGGTAGGGGATACCAGAAGATTTCCTGACCGTAATAGGGCACATCAATCAGGATGTGATAATAGGAATAGATGATATACCGAAATTCGGAAGCACGGAAGTTAAGAATCTGAAGATTCTCCTGGGCGGGACAGGTGCAAATATAGCTCTGGTCGCATCCAGGCTTGATGTACCCCTGACACTCCTCTCAAAAGTATCACAAAAATTCCCGGAAGAACTTCTATCTCCTCTTCATCACAGGAACATAAAATTGAAACTCGAAAGGAGTGATGAAGAAGGACCTGTTTGTTATATAATTGATTCGAGGGAGGAACAGATTGCATTCATGTTCCAGGGGCCGATGAATTCACCAGGTTCGTTATACACCATAGAAAGCAGATACTGTCACTTTGCTACTTCAAATCCCAAGTGGATACTGAGCCTGATGGACAGATGCAAGGGTAAAAAGGTTTTTGATCCGGGGCAGGAAATCTCTTACAGGTGGAGTTTGCAAGAACTTAGAATGGCGATGAAGAAGAGCGATATTATAATCCTGAACAGGAATGAATATGACTATTCCAGAGATATAATTCCAGATGGAAAGGATTTGATAATAACACTTGGAAAGGAAGGATGCAGCTATAATGGAAAGATCATAAGGAGTAAAAGGCAGTCCGGCAGGAGCACTGTTGGCGCAGGTGATGCTTTCAGGGCTGGCCTGTATGCTTCACTCTACAGGGGGAGTGATATCCACAAAGCATGTGAATGCGCCAATGCTGTGGCAGGATATTATGTGGAATATGAAAGGTCGCTAGATTTATTAGACTGGAGAGTATTGTGCGAAGATAATGATGTTTAATGAATATAGAAAAGAAATGCTGGATCTTTTTTCCAGGATGATAGAAATCAATGCAGTAAATCCTTCCGGAGGGGGCAGGGGGGAGGAGGAAAGAGCAAATTTTCTCAAGAAAGAAGTATTGAAATGGAGTGGTGATCTTAAATTTGAGGAGTATGTTGCTGTTTCGAATGGAATAAAGAGACCGAATCTCCTGTTCGAACTTGATTCAGGAAAAGAATTCACGATCTGGTTCGTGGCACACATGGATACTGTGAGCGAGGGTGATATCAACCTCTGGAATTATCCTCCATTCAAGGCCACCATAGAGGGAGATAAAGTATATGGAAGAGGAACATGCGACAATGGTCAGGGATTGCTATCTTCCCTCTTAGTGTTGAAATATTTCATTGACCACAGATCTGAAATGAAAAGCAACGTTGGTGTGATTCTGGTTTCAGATGAGGAGGCTGGAAGCAATTATGGTATAAGGTACGTTCTTGAGAAAAGAAAATTCAATCTTGCTGATAAATTCATAGTTCCTGATTTCGGTACGCCTGATGGATCTTTAGTGGAAATTGCAGAAAAGGGAATATTCTGGCTGAAGACAACAGTCATAGGTCAACAGTGTCATGGCTCCACCCCTGATAAGGGTAAAAATGCTCACAGACTTGCAAGGGTGCTTGAGGGGAGGATGGATGCCATGCTTCACAGGGATTTCAATCACAGCGATACTCTATTCAATCCGCCTTACAGCACATTTGAGCCAACAAAGGTTGAATCAGGAACCACATCAATAAACATAATTCCTGGGAAGGAAAGTTTCTACTTCGATATGAGAATAATTCCGGAATATAAGACGGATGATGTTTTCAACGAAATTAAGAAAATAGTTGAGGAGTTCAGGAAAGAGTTTGGGGTAGAGGTTATACTGGAACCTGTTCAGAAGGATGATCCATCATTCAACAGCAAGGAGAGTAAGGAATTCGTTGATAAATTCATTAATTCTGTGAATAAACTTAGGGGAATGGATGTGAAGAGCATAGGGATTGGAGGCGGAACCTGCGGAGCCTTCTTCAGAAGGATGGGTTATGATACAATAGTCTGGGGAACGCTGGACGAGGTAGAGCACATGCCGAATGAGTACGCCAAGATATCCAATATATTCGGCGATGCGGAGGTATTCGTTGATTTGATTAGAAATTACTAATATGAGTTTTTAATGTCCTGAAAATGCAAATCCAGACAAAAGGGGACAGGTGGTTCCTCTCATATTTTCCTGTTAACACGGCAGGAGGGTTGTCTTCCCCCCTTGCCCCTCTCTTCATAACAGAGATACTTGGAGGTGGAGTTATTGATTACTCCCTTTTCACAATATTCTCATCCATAGCAACAATAATCGGCCTGTTCCTCTGGGGTTATCTTTCTGACAGGCTCGGTAGAAGGAAAATATTCGTGATTATTGGATTTATATCCCTGGCTGTTACAAGTTTACTCCTTTCATTTTCATTCAGTGTGCTGTATTTCATTTCCATATCATTCCTTTCCGGATTATTCGGAAGTGCAGCTTCCCCGATCGCTTCTGTTCTCATAATGGAACTTACGGACAGGAAGGACTGGGTTTACAAGATTTCAAAATTCTCGCAGTATTCATCATATGGCCAGATAGTTGGTGTCATATTTGCTGCTGTCTTTACAGGTTACAGTTACGATATGAGGACACTGAGGTACCTCTACATAGCAGCATTTCTATTCTATGTTATCTCTGCAGTGATGAGTTACATCCTCATACCCGAACCTAAGGGCAATATAAAGAGAGATGAGATTGATCTTAGAACATTCCGTGTTTTCGAAAAGATAAGATATTTCCCTTCACACATTCTGCACTTCAACCTTCATTTCAGGAATCTTGATGCAGACCTGAAGAAAATACTGGTAGGATTTTTCATAATGATGACAGGTTTCCAGCTTTTTTTCGTGGCTTTCCCTATACTCCTCAAGAATCTGGGTGTCAATAATACAGTATTCTTCCTTATATATCTTGGCAATTATGTATTTGCCGCAATAACATTCAATTTCTCAGGAGGTCTGAATGCAAAATTCGGGAACAAGAGGATGACCTTCCTGTCAGTTATGGCCAGGATATTCATATTCCCTTCAGTCATTCTTATCATTTCCCTGATACAGTCAAGGCCCCTGTTATTTATTCTGCTGCTGTTGATTTATTCAATCCTCGGCGCACTCTGGTCCTTTATATCAGTTGGTACTGCCACCCTTGTATCCAACCTTTCAAAACCTGAGGAAAGGGGGAGAGTCTCCGGGACATACAACGCCGTACAGAGTTTTGGAGTCGTGGTAGGTTCTGTGGCCACAGGTATAATCGTCAGCAAAGCGGGATACGATATAAATTTCATAATAGCATCCACAGTAACAGCAATCGGTCTCTTCATATTTATGGGAATCAAGGGGAGATGATTACTGCATCTTTGTGATTTTTCCGTTCCTGTATATGGGAATAATATCTGTTATACCCCTCTGGAGTGAGAATTCTATGTCTTTTTCAAGATTATGATTCTTCAATCTCTCCGCACCGTTCCCGCTTCTTGACATCTCAATGTTTATACTTATATCCGCCCCCGGCTCAAGTATGAGCTTGGATAGCGCATATGCAAATTCATTGTCCTCAGTTGCCTTACCACCCTTTATATTTGCAGGGAATATGTGAACTTCTCTGTTTCTGAGATATTTCGAAAGTGCATCAATATTCAGGAAAGATCCTATAAGTGCCCCTTCCCCTGCCTTCAGTATGGCATCGCTCCCATTGGTCGTCTTTATTGCCACTTTCCTGTCCTTAAGATCCAGGCCGAACGTTTCCGATGGAGAATTGCCATAATCGAACCCCTCTATTTTTTCTGTATTTTCCTCACCGAATATTATGTATCCCTCTTTCTTCAGCGAAAATGCTTCCTCATAGCTTTTAACGGGTATTACTTCTTCTGCTCCTTTGATGAACATCACTACTATATTTGTAGTTGCCCTGAATATATCTGCAACTACAGGAATACCATAAACATTCCTTATGTACTTTCCATCGGTTATCCTTATCATTCTATCATCTCCAGATCCACTTGGATACCCTCATTATTGAATGCCCTCCAGGAATCTATTTTGAATGGATAACCGACTATTATATGAATTTGACCGAATTTTGAAAATAAACTCTTGTCCTCATCACTCGGATATATAAGCCCGGAAGGATGTGAATGCACCGTTCCTACATAATTGAGATCTAATGGCCTCAGAAAAATCTGCATTATTGCACTGGTCTCTCCAGATATGGTCCCTGGAAGTAGTGCTATCTCATAAATCACGCCCCTCTTGGCCTTGAGGATTGCAGCAAATTCATTTGGAAGCGAGCTCTTGCTGCTCTCCATGATCAATTCAATGACTCCCCTTCTTATCTTCATGGCATCTTTTCTCTCATATTCTTATAAAAATCTGAACTAAATCTCACAAATCTCGCAGGCCTCTCACTTTCCGTGAATGTTATCTCGTCATGATATCCAACTTCCATTGCTTCCTGACCATCCATGCTCATCTCAAGATTCTTGTTTTTATCTAGTATTTTCACCCTTATTGTGGATTCAGACGGAACAACAATGCTCCTGACATTCAGGCTGAAAGGTGCGATATGCGAGATTATGAGACCCTTCACCTTTGGATCGAGTATTGGACCACCTACGCTGAGGGAATAGGAAGTCGAACCAGTTGGAGTTGCTATTATTATTCCATCAGCCCTGATATTATGAATGAAATCATTGTCAAGATATATTCCAAACCACCTTATCTTGGAAGTTTTTATAGTTTTTATAACAACCTCATTTACGGAATCTGCCATCCTTCTTGAATTAAGGACTGTTTTTATCCTGGCTCTCTCCTCTATCTTGAACTCGCCCCTCATCAACCTGCTGAGGGCCTGCAGTGCATTATTGGGATTCACTTCAGAAAGGAAGCCTAAACTTCCAAGATTTACAGGTAGTATTGCTGCCTTTACCTTTTTCAGAGTCCAGAGAGCTGTCCCATCCCCTCCTACTGTGATTATTATTTCTGCATCCAGATCCTCTATATTTTCGCCATCCAGCTTCATCTCAGCCGCAGTTGACCTTTCCAGGATAATATCATTCCCCTCTGAAATGAGGTAGTCTCTGAGTGACGAAATAACATCTATGCATCTTGGACATTCAGGTCTGGATACGAATCCAATCTTCATTGAAGCATATCATCTCCGGTATTCTTAACAAATAATGTATTCCTTAATATATCTTTATTCCTTTCTATTATCTTATTAAAATGATGCACCAAAAATTGAAAATATAAAGGGATGATTATTGTCTGAAAATGAAGGAGAGGAATTTAGAGATAATCATAGCTTCGGCAATAATAGTTTCCGGGATAGTCATACGTCTTATCCCAAATATATTATACTATGCATGGGGCAATGATTATGGCATTTACTACTATCTGAGCCAATCATTTCTTACTGGGAAATCTTTGCTGTATCCTCCTAATTCTCCCTGGGGAAATGATGGGTACCAGTATTTTCCAGTTACTTACATAATAGTTTTGGGAGTTCACTATATTCTAAATATCCCAATTAACGTTTCACTTAGCTATTCCATTCCCATACTTGGAGGTTTAACTCCTTTCCTTCTCTATCTTGTTTCTAGAGA
>JAGDXO010000021.1:14340-17570 GCA_023256615.1 Thermoplasmata archaeon | reverse complement strand
GTTGTTGGCCTCAAATATTTCCTGACAGAGCGAAATATATCAGAGGTATTCGGCTGGTCTATGGCAATAATAGGATCTTTGCTCTACAGTATAATTTCTAAAAATACAGTTTTGCTTCCTGCAAGGCATTTTGAATATCTTGCAGGTCCATTTTCAATAATTTCTGCATATGTAGTAAGCAAATGGTATTTTCATTACAAGGAGAATGTATCAAGAAATTCCTATTCAGAGAATTTTATTACAAATCAGGAGAGACTTCTCCCTTCACCTATCATTGATTCCGAAGGAAGATCATTCTTCTTTGTCAGAAGACAGGTGATACATTCAACTGGAAAGAGTTATACAATAAAGAAATCCATTGCTGTTGAGAATATTTTATTGATTGTCATAGTTTCAGTTGTTTTGTTGATGGGTGTTTTCAGCTATCCTATCACCTCAGACTTCATACCTTCACATACGGAAGCTCTCACTTTCCAGGATGAAGCAGTGATACAGTATCTTAACAGTACAGGGAACAGATCACTTTCTGTGGCCACCGATCACCAGATTGGAATACTCTTAAAATCCTACGGTTTCTCATCACCCTTCAACAATCTCTCTACCTTTTGGAATTGCACCAACTGGGCTCAGGCAATCTGGCAGATCTCTGGAGAAAATGGAAGCTACATGCCTGTGGGATATGTTCTTATCTCTACATATATGATTCAGTATGGCGTCTGGGGTTATAATGGATCAGACAATCCCAACCAGCCTCCCATTTATCTAAACGCTACAACATTCGGGAAATTCTTCAATCCTCCCTTTGGTTTGTTGTATGAAAATTCCTCTGCAACTCAAAATATTTCCAGTTATCTTTTTGCCGTCAACTGGACTTTTATCGACAATTATATGAATTCCAGGAATATGGGCAATCTCTCATATTTTGAAAAATTATATGAAAATAGAGAAAATTTAACTGATTCTATCCAACCTTCTCCCATTTCTCTAGTTTCTGAACAGATGAAAGGGTACTCCCTCTCTTTATCTCTTCTCTCACCCTGTTCTCCCTTTCCATCACATCAATTGCCCTGTTTGCTATTTCCTGTGCTTCCTCTTCTGGAATTACTACAACTCCAGAATAATCCGCGACCACATAATCTCCAGTTCTGATTTTGTGTCCATTGACCTCAATTTCGCCACCTATCTCCCCATACCCTTTCGGATCACCGGCATTTGACGCAACGTATCTTGAAAAAGCTGGAAACGGTATTTTCATTATGTCATCGAGGTCCCTTATGGCACCCCATATTATTACCCCCTTCAATTTCCTTGAAACAGCACTCCATGAGGCAAGTTCTCCCCACACGGCATCCTCCCCTCCGTCAGCATCTATGAAAAGAATATCGCCTTCCCTGGCTTTATCTATTGCCTCAACAGGTTTTGCCCAGTCCCCATTCACCGTTTTGACTGTAAGAACCCTTCCTGCAATCCTTGTACCTAATTGTATATGAGGAACAAGTCCGTGAATTGCACCTCCCCTGTGCATGGCGTCTGATACATTGCAGCTCGATACTTTCGATAGAGCATCCACTATCTCACTGCTTGAATATTTCTTGTAGAGATTGCTGATCTCTGGTTCCATGGTCTTAATGACCTTCTTAATGCTCCTGGTCTCTTCTGTGACATTAGGAGCTTTTATTATTGCTCCTCCCACTATCACAATGGAAGCACCTCTTTTAAGCACATCTGGAATGGATTGTTTGTTGAGTCCACCTGCTACCGCCACCGGTAGTTTGGTAGCCTTCACAACCCTTTCAAGTTCATCTAGTGGATTCTTTCCTATCATCTGCATATCTATTCCAATATGGACACAGAAATATTTCACCCCAAGTTTTTCCAGTTCCTTTACCCTCTCCTCCACATTTTCAACCTGGAGAAGGTCTATCATTATTTCCGCCCCATATTTCTTTCCAGCCTTTACAGCCTCCGTAATAGTTGGATTATCACTTATTCCAAGTATGGTAACTATCTGTGCACCACTCTTTGCAGCAAGCTCCGTTTCAAATCCTCCAACATCCGCTGTTTTCATGTCTGCTACTACAACCTTATCGGGGAAATTCCTCTTTATTTCCCTGATCGCGTTCATCCCTTCACTCTTGATTAGAGGGGTTCCAGCCTCTATCCAGTCAGCCCCCCCTTCAACAGCTTCCTTTGCAACCTGAAGAGCCCTGTGTAAATTCTCAAAATCCAAGGCCACCTGCAAAACTGGTTCCATTTTTTCACCAATTTAATATGCACAAATACTACATTAATTTTGGTTAATTTTTTAGAGCTAAGTTGTTTTTATGATTAAAACGCACATATACTCATCGACTAAAAAATTCCTTAAGTCTCAGAAAATGGATTTGTAATAATTTATATTGGTTCTCTTCAGCAAATTTCTTATATTTAAACTGTAACTTTACTTGATAATTTTTCTTCCAAGAAAAGAATGGCATTCAGCATCATTCTATTAAGTGGCATATTCATCCCATATTTTTCTCCCAATCTCACCAATTCTCCTGAGATGGATTCTATTTCGGTTCTTTTATTATTCATAATATCCTGCAGCATGCTGCTTACATTTTTTGAAGTTACCCTGCAAGTTTCATTAACGTCATTTTCCACATTGATATCATATCCCATTTTTTCCAAGAGTGTTTTATTCTCTGACGCCACTATTCTTGCAATTGACCAAAGATATGGATTCTCTAAGATAGAGCCATTTCTCACCTTGAATATGGCAGTGATTGGATTTATAACTGAATTTATAGCTGCCTTTCTGTATATTTCCTGAATTATATTATCACTCCACTCTGCATTAATTCCGCTATCACGGAACACGGATAAATCAAAATTTCCTTTTCCTCCAATCCTGAAATAACCTCTGCCAGTAATTTCAACTCTACCTTTCTCTATTCTTCTGCCGGCCCACGTAGTGACTGCAAAAAATTTCTCCATACCATCCCTTTCAATATTTATGTGTTTAAGGCCGTTCTGGATGAAAAGGACTTTCCCTTTTGGCTTATATTTATCTAGAGCATTTTCCAGATCGTAGGATTTAACCGCAATTATTGTCAGATCAGCTTCCCTCATCCTGCTTGATACCTGAATGGATACTTTTTCTTCCCTATCCTCATCAATTACTTTAATTTCAGAATATTTGTCAATATCCTCTTCTTTTACTATAAGTAAAACATCATTTTTCTTGT
>JAGDXO010000021.1:7869-14240 GCA_023256615.1 Thermoplasmata archaeon | reverse complement strand
ATCTTTATAACCTTGAATCTGGAAAGTATTTCATCTATTTCCTTTTCGGGATAATCCTGAGCGTTTCTTATTAATGTAATAGGATGTATTTTCCTCTCATTTATGATTATGATGCCGTCTTCCTTCATCTTACCTATATTTCTGACTGCCTCCATCTCCTCGAATGCCACAATAACATCAGCGCTGCCATTTGGAATTATTGCATTCCTGTAATTCCCAATTCTGAGATCAACAGATATTCTCCCGCCTCTCTGTGCCATTCCATGAAGTTCAGTCATCATGGCATTTTTCCCCTCAATCACAGCTGCCCTGCCAACTATATTAGATACGGTAATTACACCCTGCCCCCCTATACCTGCAAATACAATGCTTGTCACTGCTGTTTCACCTCTATAGCATTGAATGGACAGACAAGTGGTTCAGAGCAAACGGAACATCCGTCGCAAAGTTCCGGATCTATCTTAACCTTACCATCTTCTATATAGAAGGCGGCGCAGGCGAAATTCTTAACGCAATTATAGCATAATTTGCATTTATCCTGGTTGACCTCATAAACTTTAATTTCATCCTGCGGTTTCATCCTATCTGCTTCCAGAGCACAGTCCCTCTTGCTTATTATGACAGAAAGATCCTTTGAGTCGAGCGCTTTCTTGAATGTTGCAAGCGAATTATTGAGATCGTATGGATCCATCTCATAAATATTCTGGATACCTATAGCCTTTACAATATTCCTGATATCAACCTTTCTCATTCCCTCACTATGTTCAGGTGTTGGCTGTCCGCCGGTCATCGCGGTGGTTGAATTGTCCAAGATCACCAGGAGAAAATTATGATTATTGTGGTAAGCGTTTATCAGTGCTGGAATTCCAGCATGGAAAAATGTACTGTCACCTATAAAAGCAACGACCTTTCCATCCACATTGTATGTAAAACCATTTGCGGAACCCACCGATGATCCCATTGAAAGCAGGAAATCTCCAAGTGAGTACGGTTCATAGTATCCCAGGGTATAGCATCCAATATCAGTAGGGGCAACAAAATTTTTAATTCCCTTCTGTCTCAGGGCAATTTTGGCAACATAGTACGTGGCCCTGTGAGGGCATCCTGGACATAAAGCTGGAGGTCTCTGAGGCATTTCATAATTCTTTACTTTATCCTTGTAATCAATCCCGAATATTCCCGCGAGTATTTCGGATACACGATCAACATTCATCTCATATGATTCCGGTACCTTCCCATTCAATTTTCCATATACATCTTTATCAATGTGTTTTATGGCCATCCAAGATAGTACCTGTTCTTCTATTAGCGGTCCACCTTCCTCTATGAATATGACCTTTTGAGAATCAATTATCTCCTTTTCAATTGCTTCCATATCAAGTGGGAAGCTCGCACCTATTTTCATTACCCTGAATTTCTTCCCTATACTCTGCTCCGCTTCCTGGATGTAATTAAAAGAGGAACCTGAAGTTATGATCAGGTCGCTTCCTTCTCCCTCAGCTTTGTTGAACATATTTGAATATCCTTTCTTAACGAAAAGATCGAGTCTTTCTCTTATCTTCCTCTGCGCTGCATAAGCATTCTCAGGAAGGAGAACGAGTGAGGATGGATCTCTAATAAATTTACCCTTGCTTTTCTCCCTGATTTTAGAAAATTTCACAGGGGCCCTGACATGAGAGACCCTTGTAACACTCCTTATTAAGACTGGATGCTTTATTTCCTCAGAAATGTCAAATGCTTGGACGATAAAATCCTTCAGTTCCTGAGGACTTGACGGTTCAATCACAATCATTTTGGCAAATTTTCCAAGGAACCTGTTATCCTGTTCGTTCTGGGAAGAATGCATGGAAGGATCGTCCGCTGATAATATGACCATACCGCTCTTCACTCCAGTACCTGCCAGGGATACAAATGAATCCATTGCAACATTAAGGCCAACATGTTTCATGAAGACGAATGATCTCTCACCTGATTCTGAAGCGGCAGCTGCAACTTCCAGGGCAACTTTCTCATTTGTAGAGAACTCGAACTTAATTCCCATCTTACCTGAAATTCTGTAGAGAATATCCCCGATTTCAGAGCTTGGAGTGCCTGGATATGTGGCAGCGACGCCAACTCCCGCTTCATACAATCCCCTAACCACAGCCTCATTTCCGAGCAGAAACTGTACTTCTCCTTCCTTCCCCAGAAGTATTTCTTCTTTCAAATTCAATTACCTTCCTTTTTAAGCAGGATTTCCCATCTCTCATTCACAAAATTCTGTATTTCCTTGATTTCGTCCTCTTTCAGGTGTGCAAATCTCCCCTGGATTTTCAAATATTCCTCAACAGGTACAAATTTGTTTGTCTTGTATAGATTGAATTTCCCGTTCATATATTCATAGAGGGGGAAAACCCTTGTTTCAACTGCGAGTCTTGAAACCTTTATTGTATCCTCAGAATTATGATACCATCCTGGTGGGCATGGCGACAGGATCTGTATGAATTTTGGACCTTTTATTTCCTTTGCATTCTTTACCTTCCTTATAAGATCCTCTGGGAAGGCTACAGATGCAGTTGCGACATAAGGTACCCCCTGAGCCATCATGATGTCCGCAACAACCTTCTTTTTCTCTTTCTTGAACGTTCTGTCCTTTCCTATAGGTGTGGTTGTTGTCCAGGCACCGAACGGTGTACTTCCGCTCCTCTGAATTCCAGTGTTCATATATGCTTCATTGTCATACATGATATAGAAAACATTGTGCCCTCTCTCCATTGCAGCACTTAAAGCCTGTAGACCTATGTCCGCTGTACCACCATCACCCGCAAATCCAACAACGTTGTAATCTTCCTTCCCCTCAATATCCAGACCTTCCCTGATTCCGGATATTGATGCTCCAGTTGCGGCAAATGGAGTATAGACCATAGGTACCTTTAATACTTCTGCAGGATAATTTCCGGGTATGACAGCCCAGCAAGATGCGGGAACTGACACAACTGTTTTTTCACCTAGAGCCTTCAATACATATCTCATGGCAAGGACTGCACCGCATCCCGCACAGGCAGCATGACCTGACATCATTAATTCTTGCTTAGGAATTGATGTTGGCATTTTATTTACCCCCCACATTAATCCATTCCATAGAATCCTCTCCTTCCATCAGACCCTCATACATCTTCTCATAATCCTTTACCCTGATATCTCTTCCACCGAGACCTATTACATAGTTCTTGATTGGTATGTCTGTTTTATTATAAAGTGATGTTACCACATCTTCATAGACCGCTCCCCTCTGACCGAAGGTTATGCTTCTGTCCAGAACTCCCAGACCCTTGAGACCCTTTATAGATTTCAGTATCTCTTCTGCAGGGAATGGCCTATAGAAAAGTATCCTGATCAGGCCCACTTTCATGCCTTTTTCCCTCAATTTCCTCACAGTATATTTTCCTGTTGAAGACATGCTTCCCATAGTGATCAGGGCATAATCAGCATCTTCCATCATGAAATTCTCGATGAGGCCCGGAAAATCAGCGTTGAACTTTTCGTTGAATTTCTTTGTTTCTTCCTTCACAACTTCAATGGCTCTGTACATTGAATCCCTCATATCCTTCTTGAGTTCCATGAATGGGCCGTCTGGGGGCATCAATGATCCATATCCCAACGGATTCTTTAGATCTATGCTGAATGGAAGATTTAGATCCCCGATGTAATCATACGCATCGCTCTCATCCCTTATTATAACTGGTTCGGATGTGTGGGATAATGTAAATGCATCCTGCATACTCATTATTGGCAGCATTACATTCTTGTTTTCCGCCACTTTGTATCCTAAAAGTATACTATCCATTGCTTCCTGGTTGGATTCACAGTAAACCTGCATCCATCCAGTATCCCTTTGAGTGATGCTGTCCGTCTGGTCCGCCCATATGTTCCATGGTGGTCCTATGGCCCTATTCACAACAGCCATTAGTACTGGCAACCTTGAGCCGGCTACCCAATGGAGCATCTCGTGCATATAGAGTACTCCATGTGAGGATGATGCAGTAAAAGATCTAATCCCTGTCATTTCACTCGTCATCGTTGAAGCCATTGCGCTGTGTTCACTTTCAACTTCTATGAATCTAGCATTTATCTTGTTGTTGGAAACCATTTCCGCCAATTTCTCGACAATAGCTGTCTGTGGCGTGATGGGATATGCTGAGATGAATTTCACCCTCGCAAGCTTTACACCGGTTGCTACGGCCTCGTTCCCAGTCATTATCTCCCTGGTAACGTTCTGCGCTTTCATTTATCCTCACCCTCTCTGACCATTTCAATTGCATCAAATGGGCATTCATTTGCACAGATTCCACACCCTTTGCAATGATCATAATCTATGAATGGTGCCTCCATCTTCTTTATTCTATCTGCAGGAGCTTCATAGTCAGGATTTTCATTTATATCTATTGCAACATCTGGACAGAATTTCCAGCATATCATGCATCTTGTACATTTTGAATAATCTATAACTGGCTTTGATGTTCTCCATGAGGATGTCTTTATATTTGTAGTAGGGTAATATGCAGTAGGAGTCATAACCATTTAAACCACCTCTACTTCTTCATAAGCTTCCTCTATGGCATTTACATTTTCATTTATTTTTGATGGGGATATATCCCTCACCGCGCTCTTCATAGAATCAACTGACACTATTCCGCTCACCTTTGAGAATGCTCCCAGTATGGCCGTATTGACTATAGGGTGAGATGGATCGCCCAGATGATTTTTCAATGCGATGCTCGTCGCATCAACGTACGCTACCTTGAAACCGTTATTACTTTCAAAATCTCCCTGCTTTCCGTTTATCAAGACTAATCCGTGCGGTTTCAACCCCTCTGTGACATTCACCAACTTCAACAGAGATTTATCAAGGAGGATAACAGCATCTGGCTCGTATATCTGGCTTCTGAGTTCTATCTTGACATTATCAATTCTTGTGAAAGCAGTTACGGGTGCACCTCTTCTTTCTGTTCCATAAAAAGGAAATGTTGTTACCCATTTGTTCTCCTTAAAAGCAGCCATAGCCAACATCTTGGATGCAGTTACAGCTCCCTGTCCACCTCTTCCGTGGAACCGGATTTCATACATTCCTTACACCGTTCCGAAATCGCAAGATCGTATAAAAGGTTATTTGGAATAACCGTTGGGAAAATCAATATTAACCAGATTTATAATATGAGAAATAGATGGATTTACGCGTTTTCATGGAGGAAATAATCAAGAGGATGGGTTACAGAGCATATCCGGGATATCCACAGGAATATATCTGGATAGATCATGGTGATAATACAGGGGAAGTAATTTTCCTAATGGAAGATAATGATCTTGAAAAATTAAGGGAATTCTATTCATCCACTGTAAAATATCCTGGAGAAAAATATGTTTTCATACTCATTGATGATGACAGGGAAATACTCTCTTATTGCAAGAGCAAGGGTCTGATAGGAATTAGAAAGGATACCGTTGCCTCACTTGTGGGAAGAAGCATAATAGATATGCATCTCAGTAGAGGAAAGAGAGAGACTGTTGAGAAGAATGAAGAGGATGATTCCATTTACGTATATCTTGAGGAAGGCAATAATCCAAAATTCATTAAACCAACTATAACGGGTGAAGATGTTTCAAAGGCAATTGGTTTAAAGGCAGATCTCATTTTTGTACCTTATTATTTCTTTTCCTATTCCTTGGACGTTCTAGAAGGTGGATTATACGAAAAAAAAGAGGGAATACTGATGGTGAATTCTGTCAACGGAAATGTAAGTGAATCGATTAACGGCTATGAAGTAATAGATAAATGGCCAATGAAATACAAGGAATTTGAGCCAAAGTGGGAGGTGAATTCATCAATTGAAAAAATAAGAAGATGGATTCAGGAAAATATGGAAAGGGAAATTATGGTAGAGGAAGAATCCAAATTTTTCATAATCTTTTCAAGGAAGAAAGTGAAGCCTCTTGATGATACCATCAAGATAAAATATAACAGCACATATCTCTATCCTGTATACACTTCCTCAACGCTTGTAATGGATGGATTTACCGGTGAAATAAAATCAGTGACTGATTTCATATGAATTCCGTAATATGTTAAAAATTGCATACTTCCCAATTGTGTTCGGAGTCATTATTTAAAGTTCTGGAAAATATTTTTCGACGTTGGGGGAAGAATAATCAAATTTAATGAAAAAAGATAATAATCAGTTTATTATAATGATTTGGATTCCCATGCAAGAGGCCAGTGGCTCAGATTTAAAATTCATTATAAATTATGTGAAGGGTAAGAGAGGAATGGTAGGGATAAAAGCAATGCTCAAGAACATTAATTCTGGATCTGTGCTTTTATCTGATATTGATGA
>JAGDXO010000021.1:3952-7769 GCA_023256615.1 Thermoplasmata archaeon | reverse complement strand
AGAAGAGGCAATGAAATAATGGATAGAATACAGAATAGTGATGCAATATCAATAGCGGCTGTAAATGGAGGGGCGTATGGTGGAGGCCTGGAACTGGCATTGAGCTGTGATATCAGAGTAATATCTCCGGATACCAAGATAGGACTTACGGAAGTGAATCTAGGCATATTTCCCGGATGGGGCGGAATAAAAAGGATTAGTCAGCTTGTGAACAAGGGATATGCCAGATATATGGCCCTAACAGGTAAAATTCTGGCAGGCAAGGAAGCATTCGAAAGAGGAATTGCCCAGGTTCTTTCAGAAAATGTTGAAAAGGATTCTATGGACTTGGCGCAATCGCTCGCGGAAAAGTCCGATGAAAGTGTTAAGAGGATAAAGAGACTTCTTTCACAGGATGTCTATTCCAGCGAGCTGGAGAGCAAACTGTTTGGTGAAGTTATAGAGACAAAACAGGCAAGGGAACTTGTACAGAAATTTCTGAACAGGACGAAATGAAAAATTAGGAAAGAGTGAGGGATGGTTTCCCGGGATATGCTTTCTTAAGTCTTCCTGGTGGGATTTCACCGTTTATTTCTATATCTATATTAAGAAATTTCTTAAGGTCATCTTTATATTTTTCTAAAACATCCGCTTCATTTCTAATGTCAGCCTTGATATCGCCCTTTTTTATGAGCTGAAGAACAAAATCCCTCTTCTCTCCATCTATATCTTTCATTATATGTTTTCCTTCATTCCTGTATCTTTCAAGCAATTCCCATTTCCAGTCCTCTGCTGTATTTATGATAAGCTTTGAGTGTTTTTCCTGTGATATTTTTAATATGTTCCTGTAATCTTCTATTACAGATTCAATGAACTGCCATTCCTTTTCATAATTTTCATATGAGTTGTCGGGAACCGGATAATTCTGAAGACTTGCAAATTCACTACCCCCATAAATGCTGTGTATTTCTTCAGATATATATGGGATTATAGGAGATAGAGACAGTGCCCATTTATCTGCAAATTTTCTAACCACTCTGAGCATCCTTTCCTTACCAGCAAAATTTTCAAGATCACGTACATCATTTAGCATATTGAAGAATAGCTCGATTGAAGCATCTCTTATTTTCATGGATTCAAATGATTGTTTTGCCTTTGCGAGCCTTCTGTTAAATCTGGCTATGAGCCATAAATCCCTTTCATCCGGTTCGTCAACCACCTTTGAAGCTTCTGAGGCAAGTTCAAAAAAGCGTTCCATCTTCCTGGTATAATTTTCTGCTTCATTCGATCTCCAGTCCACATCATACCATACATCAGCATTCGATGCTAAATATAACCTGAAAAGATCTGCCCCATATTTTCTCTTTACGGTGAGAAGGGGTATCACATTCCCCTTACTCTTGGCCATCTTCTGCCCCTCGGAAATTACTATTCCTCCTGTAGAAATACCCACTGGCCAATCATTTTCCGGGAATATTGCAACGTGCTGGAATAGGTAGAACGTCAGATGGTTTGAGATGTGTGGGTAGCTAGTATGCCTCAAATCTACCGGATACCAGAATTCAAATTCTTTCCTGGCATTTCTTGCAATTTCCTTTATTCTTTCATCTTTATTCTCCAGAACATTTTCACCTAGGAAAATAAAATCGAATATTGAATCGTCAAGATTCTCATATCCTATCTCTCTAAGATACCTTATTACAGGGTATAAAGATGTATATATTGTGGAATCACTCAGGCTCTCGATAATCCATTCGGGATCCATCGGTAGCCTTGTACCAAGTCCTCTTCTCCTGGCACATGGTCTTTCCCTTATCCAGTCTACCATCTGCAAAAATTGAGACTTGAGTGGGTCGGGCTTAAGTTCCATTCTATCTATTAATCCTTTCACCTTCTCTTTCCATTCCTGTTTTGAATAATCAATGAACCACTGCCCATTTATTATTGCAACAATTACCCTGTCACCTTCTCTTGTATATGCTTTCCTGGATGTTTCATAAAATTTTATCGCTATTCCCTTCGAGATGAAGTCCTCAACAATCTTATCCTTTATTTCTTTTATGAATTTTCCTTCGTAATCTCCCCTTATTATTTTACCGTGATAGAATTCCTTTTCATACAGGAATTTGGTTGCCTCTTCAAGTTTTTCACCGTCACTGAGGCTAGAGATATTGAATTTTCTCATTATGTCTTCCATGTTTTCTTCTTCATCCATCTCAATGACCTTTATTGGTTCTATTATTGCGCCTGATTCTTTCAGGGCAACATAATCCCATATGGAATGATATGGAACAGAGTAAACTATTCCACTCGCATTATCTGGATCTACAAATTTACCTTCTATTATAGGAATTGACCTTCCATGTAACGGTTCCTTGACAACCTTACCCACCATTTCATTTCCCTTAATTTCTCCAATTTTTTCAACCTTCAATTGGTACCTGAGCTTATTAAAGCCTTCATTGCTTGCTATGAATTTCATTCCATTCAAGAGGAATATGGAATGAATCGAGTCAGGATTTACAAATAGATTGGTCACCCCCTCCAATGTTTCAGGTCTGAGAGTAGATGCCAGAAGATTGTATTCTCCCATTTCAAAGAAAACAGAAACAAACTCCGTAATTGATACCTTATCTGTATCTCCCTCCTGAATATCGTCTTCCCCCACTGGATTTCCGTCACTTGGTGAGTATAGCAGTGGATAATCACCCTGTTTCAGGTATCCTCTTGCCATTAGCTTCCTGAATTGCCATTCTACGAATTTATTGTAAATTTTCTCCCCTGAATTAAACTGCCTTGTCCAGTCAATGGATAATCCAAGATTTTTGAAATCTAGAATAATTTTATTTGCAAAATAATTGGCTATATTTTCAGGTTTTGAGAACTCATAAACCTTCTCAGGATCGTCCCCATAAAGTTCCATGTAAGATTTGTAAAGGTCTATCGTTGTCTTGTCTCCCCTTTCTATTTTTTTGCTGAATGCCAGGATAGGTGTCCCTGAAATATGAAAGGCCATAGGAAATAGTACATTGTATCCATTCATTCTTTTGAACCTGGCAAATATATCCGCAATAGTATAAGTTCTTCCATGACCTATGTGAAGCGCTCCATTGCAATAGGGGTATGGCACTGTGATGAGAAATTTCGTTCCGCCCATAACAGGTTCATAAATTTTTTTTTCATCCCACAATTTCTGCCATCTGTCTTCAATAGCTTGGTAATTATATTCCATTGAATCACCTATATTATCATAACGGCAGCAGCTATGACTGTCGTCCATTCATTTACTCCCTTCACAACTGCAGATGCTGTTATATTATTAGTCAATAATATTGCATCATTTAACTTGAATTTTCCAGTTTCTTTGTCAGTTTCAAGATAAGAGTCCAAGCCCATTGTGCTTGCGAGCATTTCTGCAGCAAGACTTTCAGCAAATTTACCCGCTGATTCTGCCGTCTCCCCATAACTATGATGTTCGCTAAGGTAGCCGTACATGGTTCTATTCCTGGGTATAGCCAGGCCTACAGATGCTGTTATAAGCCTTGATAATTCATTAGAACTGTTTCTTGCAATAACGAGGAATAATATCTGACCGGGTTTAAGTTCGCTTAGCCCCTCTTCCCTATCAACAATTTCTGCATAAGGTGGGAAAATTGAACTTACTTCGACAAGATTATATTTCGCAATTCCTGCATCTCTGAGTGCATTTTCAAAAGAGCCAAGTTGGCTCTTATGCGTTCCAATTCCCTTTGTGAAGAATATTTTGCGGGGGATCATGTTGGACATTGTGAGGTTATAATTATCTCACTTTAATTCTTTACTGTTATCTTGGCTCCAA
>JAGDXO010000021.1:0-3852 GCA_023256615.1 Thermoplasmata archaeon | reverse complement strand
CATTGTGAGGTTATAATTATCTCACTTTAATTCTTTACTGTTATCTTGGCTCCAACCAGTTAGAGCCTTTACCATTGTATTATAAATTACTTTTCCCTCAGATTTATTAAAAGGAAGAGAATTAATTTTATCAGATATGCAGATTAAAAAAGTATTTTATAGTCGGTAATATTGAAACTAAAATGCCGGTACTCTCCAGCCTATTCAAAATCTTGATTGTTGGACCTAGAGGTTCAGGCAAATCAAGTCTCCTCTGCAGGATGGTTTTTGATTCTTACGGCGATTGCTCAATCGGTACCGGTCAATTTTATAGAACTAATCCTATACCTTTAGATGGCAAGACAGTTACATTACTTCTAAAAGAGGTCAATGTTTTGCCCACATCCGAGAAAACAGCAGGATTCATTGTTGTCCTTGATTCAAACAATGAATTGGACTTCAATCAACTTCCTTCCATACTTGAAATGGTTGGAGATAAGAAGATCATTATAGCTATTAACAAGTCAGATCTCCATTACAGCGCATCATTCTGGATAGAAGATATCCTAAAAGTTCTGGGAAACAAGAAAATTCAGGTTATACCTGTATCTGCAAAAAATGGTGAGAATATTAAACAACTTCAGGAAGCAACGGCCAAAATGGTGGTATCTTGAGATGTATATTGGACAGAAAAGAGGGAAAAGGATTTTATTTAATGATCACAAAGCTTCTTCGACATTAAGGAACAGAGGATTCATAGGTATCAATAGAGGTGAAAAGTTATCAATAGATCTCATTTCTGCATATTTTCTTTTTTCTAAAAAGAAGATTGAAATATACGAGGGAAAGAAGAAATTATCTGAAAAGGATATTTTAGACATTATAGGTGGCAATATATTCTTCTACCACGCTTACAAATTCTTAAGAGAGAGAGGTTATAAACCATTCTTCAAAAATAACTCGTTATATGTAGAAGGAAAGAAAGTTGTGGTTATAAAATACCCCGAATTTATTGTTTTCAGCAACATCAAAAATTCATTCACGAATGTAATTGTTGTGGACGAAGATGGTGATTGCATCCTCTATGCAATAGAAAAATTTAATTTTGATGAAAAAAAATTAAATTTCTCAAAAAATAAGGATGATTTTCTAAGGAAGATAGAAAAAAGCAAACTATCCATTAAAGCAGGATCAAAATATGGATCAGATTTTAGAATTTATGATGGAAAACAAACTCATGCAAAGTACCTTCTCAATATAGAAGATAAGTTGAGTACTAAGGACTTAGTAGCAAGAGTAAGAGTTGCACATTCAGTTAAAAAAATTTACGTTCAGGGTTATATCAAATCAAGATTGAAGTTTTTTACAGTAAAATGGATTACCGTATAACTTTAATTTTAACAGGAAATTTTTTTAAATTGTTACCACAATGTGGGCACTCTTTGTAATTTTTATCATAAACCTTTCCGCATCCTCCACATTTATATTTCCATATAATTTCATTTTTTATTTTTTTAGATTTATATGATTCGTAATCTATTTTCATTTCCCTGCAGACATTCTGAATTGCTAGATCATTAGTAAGTATTGAAGCTGAAATTTGAGATGCTAGTGCAATAACTTCCACATCTGTTTCGCTTAATTGCTCAATATCTCCTGTTTTTTTTGCCATATTTTTTACCATTAAGATGTTGTCAGGATTAGGTTCCATAATGTGAAGGAAAGTCGACCGCATCTCTATCTCACTTTTCATTCTCTTACCCCTGATTTCTTCAATGACTGATTCTGTCGTAAAATATTCATTATTGGCATCAGGCAAGAATCCACTGAAAAATGATGATGAATCGACCACAATTTTCATTTCACTTTCCTCCTGAAATATTCACATTTTTTATTTAAAAGGCAGATTTCGCATTTTGGATTTAATGGTTTGCATACATTCTTTCCAAATTCCACAAAATAAGAGTTTATTTCATTCCATCTCTCATGGGGGATTTTTGATTTTAGCTTAATTTCCATCTCCTCAGGTTTCTTAGCTTTCACAATTCCTATTCTGTTAAATATTCTGAAGACGTGGGTATCAACAGCAAGGCCGTGTTCATTGAAGGCATTAGAGATAACTATATTTGCAACCTTCCTTCCAACTCCGGGGATTCTTAAAAGTTCATCTATTGTCTCAGGCACTTTACCATTGAAATCTTCCACGATCATTCTGGAAGCTTCAATTATGTTTTTGGCTTTTTGCCTATAAAAACCAACAGGTTTTATAATAGATTCAACGATTTTTTCATCTGCTCTTGAAAGTTCCCTTGAATTGGGAAATCTACAGAAAAGTCTTAAACTTGCTCTATCAGTCGTTTCGTCCTTAGTTCTGGCTGATAATATACCAGTTATCAGGACTTGCCATGGTTCATCCCATAATCCTATATGTGGGGATACCATTTTTTTAACTTCCTCTATCACGTCTATTATATCGTTCAATGCTAACTTAATTTAAAGAGATATTAAAAGTAAACGTTCTATTTGTTTATATTTTAATCTGTTATTTTAGAAAATATTATTTTTAATATTAAACCTTAATTATTTCTCTTTGAGCTATGGAAATGTTATAAATGATAATTTTTTGTTTCAATAAATAAATTTAAGTAAGGATTTACTTGAATAGATAAAAAAATTGAAGAAATATTTTTATATGATGTCATCTATATGTACTTATGGAAAAGAAAAACAGGGGAGTTCTTCCAATTTCAAAAATTTTGGCTGCCATAGATGGTTCTAAACCTTCAATGAGGGCATTAGATATGGCAATCAGTCTGGCCAAACTGATGAAAGAAATGGAATTGGATATTATCCTTGTTGTTCCTTATCCCGTGCAATATATTACAGGCGAAAATCCTACGGGCGATATGACGCTTCTGGAGAGACTTACAACCCTAAAGGAAAAGGGGGAAAGTATTCTAAATCAGGCAAAGGATTATGCCATATCAAATGGAGTAATGAATGTCAATATTTTCCTGAGGCAGGGAGATCCTGCAAAAGAAATTTTAGAATTGGCTAAAGATAAGAATCCGGATCTTATTGTAATTGGAAATAGGAGAAGAGGATTCATAAAAGGAGTATTTCTTGGATCAGTCAGCCAGAGAGTGGCAGCAAATTCCGAGTGTGCAGTACTTGTAGTAAAATAATTCTTTTATATTCGATATTATTGTTAATTCATGAAGGAATTTTCTAATTTTAGTCTAAACGAAGGTTCTCGTGTGAAGATTTATCTCAGAGCAGGAAATGATGTTAAAACTCTTGAAGGAACATTTATGGGACTTTCCGATACGATGCAACCCTTGGTCTACATAAAGAGTGGTAACAAGAATTTTCTCATAAATATGCTGGACATAATTTATATTGAGACGGAGAACAACCTTGACAAGGTTGAAAATAACAAGAAAATGGATTATCTTGTATAATTGATACCTATGAAAATATGCTAAAGGAAATGGCATAAAATTTTTTTATGATGTATTATTAATGAGATGTTGAGGATTGCCATATATACAAAAAATTTCAGGGTTTATTATAGGATTATATCCCTCCTAAAGAAGATGGATATTTCATTCTCCTCCATTACAGATCGGAACAACCTTAAGGCTTTTGATATTGTTTTTTCTGATGAGTTTATGGAAGAGAGAAATATTATTGTAACTGATGGATCAGATGAATTCAGGATAAGGCAGATCATCCTTGGAGCAAATTCTAAAGAAATAGTTGTGGGTATAGACCCTGGACCAACTCCAGGCATAGCTACCCTGGCTGACAATCTTGTCATAGATAAAAGAAACATATACAGTTTTGAAGAAGTTAGAAAATATGTTCAGGATG
>JAGDXO010000003.1 GCA_023256615.1 Thermoplasmata archaeon | reverse complement strand
AGCTTCCTGCTTCAACGACCGACATCTGCCTGTATGGATATATTCCGTACAAGCCTGAAGTAGCGATCTCCACAGGCGTGGATTCGGGCTGTACCAGCCCTACTTTTATCAGACCAATTTTCCTTATGTTCTTAGATGCGTTGTAATCCCTGTCAATGGTCAGACCACATATGTCGCAGTGATATATACGATCTGATAGTTTCAGATCTTTCTTTATGTTCCCGCACCTAGAACATATCTTCGATGATGGATCGAACCTGCCTATTTCTATGATGCTCTTCCCATATTTTTCAGCCTTATACTTCAGTTTCTCCTTTAAGGCATAGAAGGAAACATCACCTATGCTTTTCGCTATATGATGATTCTGCTTCATTCCCTGAACATTCAGGTCTTCCATGATGATGGTGTCGTACTGCTTGGCTATTGCAGTTGACAGCTTATCATAGAAGTCTCTGCGCATGTTCCTTAGCTTCATATATTTCTTCTGCAACTTAAATATCTGCTTTCTCCTGCTGTTTGATCCCTTTTGTTTTCTTGACAACTGCTTCTGCAGTTTCTTTATCCTTTTTTCTGCCTTATTTATGAATCTTGGATTCTCAATGGCTATGCCATTCGATAATGTTGCAAACTTCTCTATTCCAAGATCTATACCAGCGGAGTTCTCTGCAGATAACGGTTTCTTCTCTGGTAGTTCCTCTGGTATCTCATATATTATGGAGCAATAATAGTATCCTGAATCCTTTGTTATTATTATCTCGTTGATATCTTTGATTTCAGATAACTTTTCTTTAGATCCCTTGAAGTATATACCTTCTAAAAATTTAGGAAAGTGTATTCTGTTACCCTTTATCTCTATGTGCTGCGGTACTGCGAAGTATTCGTTCCTTCCCTTCTTCCTGAACTTTGGGTGTTCAGCATTCTTATGGAAGAAGTTCTTGAATGCATTGTCTAAAAAGCGTAACGACATCTGAAGTGATTGGGAGTTTATTCCATATAGCCATGGATATTCCTTCTTTAGTTCTATCAGCATGTTTTGTGTGGCTAAATAGTTCAGTGACGATTTTTCAGCATCTCTGTGAGTTATATAGTATTCATCCCTCTTCGCTAAGAAATAATTGTAAACGAACCTGCAACTACCAAAGTGCTTTTCCAATAATATACTCTGTTTCTCGTTTGGATACAGCTTCACTCTGGTAGCTGTTATCATCGTTTATAGATATGATCAAATTATCTATAGGTCTTTCCATTGGGGGAAGTCCGTGTATCTCATCGCTGAAGCTATTGAGAATTACAGCTTCCCCCAAACCCATAACCTTTCTTTAAAAAATTAAAATATACATTTGCAGAACAATAGATCTTAAACTCCCAAACTCTTTCTTGAAATAACAATGTTCTCATCATTTTTAACTACATTCTTCACTTCCTTATTTTCCATAAAATTCTTTATGTTTTGGAATGCCTGCTTAAAAGCAAATTCCATAATTTCGCCGGATCTTCCTCCTGCAATATGTGGTGTTACAACAAGATTTGAAAAATCTGTATCCTTAAGATTGGGCTCATCCCACCAGACGTCAGTCAGATATGAAAAGTCTGGGTTATTATTAAGATGATTCAACATATCTTCCCTCTTAACAATTTCTGCCCTTGCAACATTCACAATTATTGCATTTTTTTTCATTAATGATAACTGATCCTTTGTTATCAGTTCGTGAGTAAGTTTCGTTAGAGGAATTGAAATTACTATAAAATCAGAAATTTTAAAGATATCATTTAATTTATCTAGACTTAAAAATATATCTACATTTTTATCCCTGTAACCCCGCCCTATAGCAGCTACTTTCATCCCCATCACCTTTGAAATTTCGGCTACTCTCGACCCTATCCCTCCGTAACCTATGATGCCTATTGTTTTCCCATAAAGCATCTGCGTGCTCTCAGGATTAAAAATACCCTTCAATGTTTCATCCCTCTTAATACATATTTTCTTGGCCCTTTCCATCAGTAGGGCAAAGGCGTGCTCTGCTACAGATATGGAATATGCACCGGCATTGCTGGCAACTATTGTTCCCTCTTTTAATGAGCTTATATCAATATGGTCTATGCCCGCTGTGATTGTCTGTATAAATTTCACGTTTTCGTCATATGGAAAATTATTATCTCTTATGAGAAGTATTTCAGCAGGCGAAACCGATGGATACCAGATTACATTTCCCTTACCTAAGATATCATTTCCCATCTTTCTTATCTTGGCATCCACTAGGAATGAGACAAGGACTTTCATGAACAATTATCAGAACATTTTTTATAATCTTTTAGTAGTTGCTTGTCAGGTTATAATTATCTAATAAAGAAATAGTATTTTCAGGTCTGGAAAATTAATAAGACCCAAATTGTGTTACCTGATTTAATGAGAGCAGGAATAATTACAATAGGCAATGAAATATTGAAAGGAAAAACTGTTAACACAAATGCAGCAGAGATAGGAAGGATACTGTATTTTTCTGGCTATGAAATATACAGAGGTCTTGTTGTTCCAGATATAGAAAGTGAAATAAGGTGGGCATTTAGGTCACTTGTAGGTCTTTGCAACGTAATTGTATCGTCAGGAGGACTTGGTCCAACCTTCGACGACATTACAGTTGAATCTTTTGCACATGAATTTAATATTCCCCTTGAACTAAATAGGGAAACTTATGACAATATAATGAAGCGAACTCTGGAAAGAGGCTTGGAGATGACCAAGGAAAGAGAGAAAATGGCATTGGTTCCATCTGGCTCTAAAATCATCAAAAACCCTGTTGGATCAGCGCCTGGAATAGAGTTTGTAATAGATAATTCTAAAATTTTCATACTCCCGGGAATACCTAAGGAGATGAGATCAATGATGGAATCTATTGGTCAAGAGATCAAGCTTAATGATAGTTTTTATTTTGAAGATTCAATTATCGTCAAAGGAATCTATGAAGCTTCCTTAGCACCGTCGATAAAAAAAATAATGGACAAATATGGAGGCAGCGTTTACATAAAATCTCACCCGTCATTATATGATAATAATAAATCCGTTATTGAGATAGAAGTCTCAGCCAAGGGAATAAACCTGGATGAGGCAAAGATGATTGTTAAGTCAGCCATAAATGATATTGTGGAAGAGATTCATAATCTGAGAGAAATATTTAAAGAATAGAAGAAAGGAGCTGTTCCATGTACACTCTATTATCATATCAAAAATGAATGAAAATACTTTGGATTTTGTTTATTAGATGATTGCAGGGAAAATGCGGAGGGCCGGATTCGAACCGGCGAACCCCTGCGGGAACAGACCCTAAATCTGTCACCTTTGACCTGGCTCGGCAACCTCCGCTTAATGGGCTA
>JAGDXO010000002.1 GCA_023256615.1 Thermoplasmata archaeon | reverse complement strand
TTTTCGGCGGAGTATTGATACTATGGGCCAAACCATTCATTATAGGCGATTACGTTGAAATTAGCACTTGGCAGTACAATTATATGCTCCCAACCGCATCTCCAAAATTTTTTTCCAGAGATGAATTTAGGGCGTCCATTAGAGGTATTGTTGAAGACATTTCAATATTTTTTATAATTATAAAGGAACCCGAAGGTACTTTTGTTAAAATCCCAAATAATATAGTAATACAGTCAACAATCACAACTAATGTGAAAGATAAGTTATCTACCATAAGAATAGAAATTCCTAGAAGTATGGACTACAAATCTTTAAAAGATAATATAGAAACTGAACTCAAGTCATTTGGACAGATAAAATTTTTATCTATAGTTATTGAAGAAATAACCATTTCCAGTTATCTGATAAAAATAAACTTTAATGCAGAAATTATTGATAAAGATAAGCTGAGATCAGAAATATTAGAAAAGATATCATCTATAATACCTTATAATAATTAACAACCTGGAAAAATTAAATTGAAGTTTTCAGCAAGTAAAAGCTGTTTTTATTTTTATTAGAAAGGCATTATTAGAAGAAAGCCAACTCGCTGTATTATTTAATAATTATTTTTTAAAATAAAATTATTTAAATATTTTCAGTAGTCAAGGGCATTATTATCAGATCACCATCCTTATACTCAACTTCCCCATAAGAGAATATTATAGATTTTATTGCAGTGGTATCAAGGAGATAGTTTAGAATATTTCCCCCCGAATTATAATGGTTCAGCATTCTTTTAATAAGAACATTAATCTCTATACCACTTGCAGAAAAATCTTTGAAAAGTTCTATCATCTCCTCTATTCTTTTTTTATTGTAGGATATAACTTTCTTATTATCTTCAACCAGACCTCCATGACTTATGACAATTTTTCCGCTAAAATCATAGAGTATATCCAAAGTTTTTATGAAATCAGGTACATTGAGAACATAAGGTATAGGGTGTTTTTCGAGTATATCAATAGAAAATAGTGAATCACCTGCAAATAACACATCACCCACTTTAAAGCCAACTTGTCCCAAGGAATGTCCTTTTAAATCAATTACTTCTATTATTTCTTCCCCGACCCTGAAGGTCTGATCTAAATAATCAACTTTCGTATAATTTGGTGTTACAAATTTGGATCCAGAAATTTGACTGTTATAGAAACCTGAAATTATGACATTTAGCAAGGAAGGATTCATAATAAGATCAGCTTCCAATTTGGATGAATATACTTTTATTCCACGCTTGCTCGCAAAGAATGCACCTCCAGAATGATCTGAATGCGCGTGCGTTATAAGTAACGCCAATATATCCTTACCATTTTTAGTGACATTATTTATAACCTTCCTGATATCATTTTCATCAATACCTGAATCAACTATAACTGCATACTTATCAAAATTCATAACACCTATTGTTACTCTTCCAAATATTTCAAAATCCATAAATTAAAAAGATAAATAAAATATTAAAATTTTAGCATCAGACCTGTGCCGGAGCTTCTGGTTCTGGTGGAGCCTGCTCGTCTATGATTGCCTGTAAATCCTCTGTCTTATAACCTGCTCTTAGACCAAATACATATATTATCGCATAGACTACAATCATCATTATTGTATCATATGGGAATGGGATTAGTGGTGTAGCAGTAGGATAATAGAAGAATGTTTTCGAAGGATTCATGAATGAAACGTAACCGAATGCACCCCAATAAGAAGCGAAATAGGTTACGAATATTAATGCCAAAAGCCAATATGATGATGTAAATAGTTTTCTCTGCTCCTTATTAGCCATGAAATGAGCTATCAAAGTTGTACCAACAATTGCTGCCAGATCCAGGCCGAAGAGAACAAGCGCATAATCCATATCCAGCCATAAAGGTTCATTATTGGGATATATCACATAATAATAAGAATAGAAGAGTGTTAGAATAGAGACTATAAGAACAACTAATCCAAGAGCATATGATATTCCTTTTGGGAAATTAAGCCTTAAAGGAGCATAATAGAAATAGAACAGAGATATTCCAATGAACACAGCACCGAATATTAGAGTTAATGTTCCAAATCCAGTCCAGTAAACAATTAATGACGCACCTATAAAGGCTATTGGTGCTATTATTGAAGCTCCCTTTAGCCTGAAGGGTCTGTGAAGATCTGGAGCATGCTTCCTGAATGAATGCAAAGCTATGGGCCCGATTACATATGTGAGAACGGTTGCACTAGATATGAATCCAACAAATAGATACCAAGATGGGAATGGAAGGAAAAATATAATTCCTACAACCAGTGATGCTATAAGTGCAATGTATGGAATTCTTGTCTTTTCGTGGATTCTAAGCATGGCCTTTGGGAAATACCCGTCTGCAGCAATACCATACATAACCCTCGTGCTGTTTCCAAGATAAATCCACCCGGTACCAGCTGGGGATATCCAGGCATCTATTAGAAGTAAATATGAAAAAGCAACTAATGCTGCTATTCCACTGTATTTAAGTTCCGTGAAGAAAGGGGCTGATCCTAAAGCCGTAGCTGAGGTTATTCCACCCCAGTTTCCTACAGAAACTCCTCCACTTGTCCATTTAATTGCCCCTATGAAAGCAAATTGCAATAAAGTGTAAAGAACCATAGCCACTATTACAGAATAAATAGTTGCTCTCGGGATATCTCTTTGTGGATTTTTCGCTTCTCCACCATACTCAAGTGCTTGCCTGAATCCTAGATAAGAAAATACTATTCCAGCTGAAGGGATTGCAAAAAACACCATGCTCCAACCTTCGGGAACGAAGCCACCGTAGGCAGTAAAATTACTTTTGTTAAATAGAAACAGTAGTAGTATGAAAGTTACAGTAGGGATGACAAATTTCCACCATGTGGCTCCACTATTGAATTTTCCCAGAAACCTTATTCCTGCATAGTTAAGGAAGAAGAACAGAACCATTAAAATCAAACCAGCTAGGATTCCTTCACCCGTAAGGACAGGAACAGCAGTGCTCGTAAACAAGTTTGGTATATAGGTAGACGCATAGGTCAGAGTAGCTTCAGCTTCTATAGTTGGGACTGTTACAGCGCTAAGCAAATAAGCCCAACTCAGTATGTAACCCGCATATCCTCCATAAGCAAGATGCGGATATCTTACTATAGATCCACTCTTAGGAATAGCTGCAGAAATTTCTGCAAATACAAGAGCTATGAATAGTACAATTATACCTCCTATTATCCAGGATAGAACAGACGCAGGTCCTGCAACGCTAGCACCGGCAGCAACTCCTAGTAGCCATCCCGATCCTATAATCCCTCCCATAGAGAGGAAAAAAAGGTCCTGGAAAGACAAAGCCTTTCTAAGTTTTTTGTCTGATTTTACCGCAACTCTTTCCGCAACTTCCTCTATCGGTTTTTCGTTTGACAAGAGAACACCTCGAAAATGATTATGGTACTCATATTATA
>JAGDXO010000039.1:6699-31360 GCA_023256615.1 Thermoplasmata archaeon | reverse complement strand
ATTACAGATTTTTATCTTAAAAATGCATGGGATAATATGGATTTAAATTTGAAAAAAGTAGGCAACTGCAAGTGGGAGATAGAAAGGGATGAGAAAAAGGGTATGCGCGTTCCTGGTATAATTTACGCTGATGATGAAATAGTAAAAGGCATTAGAAATGATGATTCCCTAAAGCAGGTTGTCAATGTTTCAACACTTCCCGGAATAATGAAGGCTTCCCTTGCAATGCCTGACATTCATCTTGGTTACGGGTTCCCAATAGGCGGAGTTGCTGCATTTAATTTTGAAGATGGCGTCATTTCACCTGGAGGAGTTGGGTATGATATAAATTGTGGTGTCAGGCTCATCAGGACTAACTTTGAAGAAAAGGATATCCGTCCAAGGATAAAGGAGGTAGTAGATACAATATTCAACAACGTTCCTTCAGGTGTTGGAAGGGAAGGTAAATTAAAGCTTGGATGGGAAAAAGTGGAGAATATCCTTTCCGAGGGTGTGAAATATGCTGTCAGCCAGGGTTATGGATGGGAGAGCGACCTGGAAAGAATAGAGGAGGAGGGACATTTAAGATTTGCTGACAGAAGCAAGGTATCAAGAAAAGCCAGGGAGAGGGGATTCTCCCAGCTTGGTTCCCTTGGAGCAGGCAATCATTTTCTGGAAATACAGGTTGTTGACAGGATATTCGATGCAGAGATTGCAAGAAAATTCGGTATAGAAAAGGAAGGACAGGTAACTGTTATGGTGCACACAGGATCGAGGGGATTTGGCCATCAGGTTGCCACTGATTACATAGAAGTGATGGAGGATGCAATGGTCAAATATGGCATAAAAGTACCTGATAAACAGCTTGCATCTGCACCCATCAAGAGCAAGGAGGCTGAAGATTATATTGGAGCGATGGGAGCGGCCGCAAACTTCGGATTCTCCAACAGAGAAATAATAACCCACTGGATCAGGGAGAGTTTTGAAAAAGTTACGGGTGAAAGGGCTGAAGATGCAGGTATGGAAATAGTCTATGACGTTGCGCACAACATAGCAAAGATGGAAAAACACTATGTTGATGGAACTAAAATGGATGTTGTTGTTCATAGAAAAGGAGCCACCAGAGCCTTTCCAGCTGGTAGGGAGGAAATTGTTGGCAAATACAGGGAAACTGGTCATCCAGTCATAATTCCCGGTACCATGGGTACGGCTTCCTATGTCCTTGTGGGGACTCCCAAGAGTCTTGAGGAGACGTTCGGTTCCACATGTCATGGGTCAGGGAGGGTCATGAGCAGAAGCAAGGCTGTAAGGGATTACACAGATCAATGGGTGAGAAATGACCTGGATAGGAAGGGGATTTATGTAAGAGCTGCAACGAAGTATGTTCTCCAGGAGGAGGTACCATATGCTTACAAGGATGTGGATGAGGTCGCCAACTCGGTGAAATGTGCCGGAATATCCAGTATCGTAGCAAGACTCAGACCAATCGGAGTAATGAAAGGATAAGTATTATTGTATAGGAAAATGTTATGAATGTCACAAATGGTATCTTGTAAACTGCCCTGTCCTTCTTCATCCAGTACTTGTATTCCTTCTTAACCTTTGAGAGGGGGATGGATGTGAATTTCCATCTGAATTCCCTTTCCATTCTGTTTTCAATGAATAGCATCATACCGGACCCGATACCTATTAACGAAGCTATTAGCATAACAACTATGACGGGGGGTAGAATTGAGTAGATGATCCTGAGATGAGGGTATATCGGAAAAGCAGCGGCAATTGTCTGCAGTATTTTTATATCACCTCTCCCGAGATTCTTGATAACTATTGAGAAAATTTTGATGAGGAGTATTGAGTATGATATGGATATTACAATTATACTGGCATCAAACAATAGGGGTATAGCTATTAAAGCATATGGTAAAATAGAGAATTTTTTGATGTAATATTCCCCTATGACTGGAATAAGCAGTATGGAGATATACCAGTTTATGAATATGTAGTATACCATAAGAATTACATCCATTATCAGAAATGTCAGGGTTGTAATTTTCCTGGACTTTAGGTCTTCGTATGACGCATATATAAGAATGATGAGAAGGAGAGATGAAATGTATGCATAATTCTGAAGAATATCCAGCTTGATCACCTTTTTATCATAAGTTCTATCTTTCCAGATTCAGTTCTTCTTTTAACTCCAAATTCATCCATCATTGATATTTCATCATAGCTAAAAACTGGGCCGTCCCTGCATACCCGGAATCCGTTTATGGAGCAGCTATCGCATATACCTATTCCGCACTTCATTAGCCTCTCAAGTGAGAAATAAACATTCTTGCCATATTTCCTCCCCGCCCTGTCATAGAAATTTTTCATCATTATTTCAGGGCCGCATACATATATTGTATCATATACCTTGCCAATGGAGAGGAATAGATCCACGACATTTCCTTGGAAACCCATTGAACCATCATCTGTTGAAATATGAAAATTACTATCTAAAAGGAAAAGCTCATCCTTGGTTCTTGCACCGATATAAACGTCCCCTCCGTGTTTATTTATGAGAGGTTTAAGTGATGCAAGCCCTGTCCCCCCGGCAACATAGGCGGTCTTTCCCACAGGTTCGGGATACGGTTTTCCATATGGTCCCCTGTAGAATATCCTATCTCCTACATTCATTTCAGAAAGTTTCTTTGTTGCCTCCCCATAAACCTTGAAAGTTATCTCGAATCCATTGTCCATGGAGGATATTGACATCGGTACCTCCTTTATTCCGGGGACCCATATCATAAGAAATTGCCCTGGCATGGCCTCTTCTAAAGCGTTGAATCTAATGCTGAAAATATTTCTTCCCAGGCTGTTTATTTCCTTTATTTCAGAAAAATTCATTTTCTCACCATTAACCCAATTATTTCATCTAGAGAAGAGAATTTCTCCTGCTCCAGATAATTAGAAATACCCTCATTTATCTTTCTGAATATCGCATAATCTTCATAATAAATACCTGTTCCAACCTGCACTGCCTTTGCCCCTAACAGGAAGAACTCAATAGCATCTGACCAGTCTGATATACCTCCAACGCCTATTATATCCTTTCCTGTTTCCCTGAATACATCATAAACTGCTCTAAGTGCAACGGGCTTTATACCAGGTCCAGAGTATCCCCCTATCTTGTTTGAGAGAAGGAAATTTCTTGAGTATATATCGACTCCGGTCGCCTTCAGTGTATTTATGAGCACGTATGCGTCTGCCTTTTCTGCCGCCCTCGCTATTTCTATCAGATCAGTGACATTGGGAGTTAATTTAGCCCATATCTGAAGGTTAGTTTTTCCTCTGATTTCAGCTATTATATCTTCAACGAGTTCTGGATCCTGCCCCACCTCTGATCCGAATCCCTGAACATGTGGGCATGAAAGATTAAGTTCTACTATACCGAAACCTGCCTCTTCAACCCTCTTTGCAAGATATGAAAATTCTTCAGAGTCTTTCCCGAAAATAGAGACGGCTATCCTGTCTTTTTTCTCCACTTCTGTAAATTCTTCAAGGAACGCATCTATCCCTGGATTCGCCAGTCCAACGGCATTGAGCATCCCTGTTTTAATGACAGAGACTATTGGTGTCGAGTATCCCTTTCTTTCCTCAGTCCCTATGGATTTGGTGACGGAAATTCCAGCACCTGATTCCAGGGACCTTAGTATTGAACCTGAAGTCTCGTCGAGTATTCCGCTAGCTAGCATAACGGGTTCCTCGATCTTCCTTTTACCTACTCTGGTTGAAATAGAAACCATCCAATAGGGAATCAAAGATAAGATAAAAATTTAAGGATTATCTGGCAGGACTTTCTTCTTCTGTGAATGGTACATTTCCATTATTTCCTCCTCTGATGTTGCCTCCTCAGGATTCTTGTCCTCCCTCCACCTCCCGGTGAATCTTGGAAATCTTATTGCCAGTCCTGCACCCTCCTTTATTATGTTCCTGCAGCATGTATGTGTTGGTGAGATAGTGATTTCCGCACCCTTCACTTCCAGTACCTTCCCGGGCTCAAACCAGTAATCAGGCTGTATTATGCTATCAACCCTCCTGTCCTTTTCCTTCAGAAGATATGGACGGAGCATCCTTGGAAGATTGTTGAGCTGATCATCCGTGAAGCCTGATCCTAGTTTGCATATTGTCCTGAAAAGCCCGTCTTCCTTTGAGTAAACTGCCATTAGGAGAGCACCGTAGCCACCACTCCTCCTTCCCTGACCTCCAAAAGCTCCCACGACAACAAGATCCACAGTATCCTCCATTTCCATCTGATAGTCTCTCTTGTACTTTATCCAGAGAAATTCCCTTGCACCTGCTCTGTAAATAGATTTTTCGGAAATATTCTTGGCTACAATACCCTCGCATCCTGCTTCAAGTGCCTCTGTGAAGAATTTTTCAGCATCATTTTCATCAGAGAGTATCTTGCTTTTCCCTATCCTCAGTTTCATTGATTCCCTTATATTATTAAGAAGCTTGAGCCTCCGTTCAGCATATGGTCTATTCATCATATTCTCATTGTTGTAATACAGTATATCGAAAAGGAAGAGAACAACCGGGATTCTTTCAGCAGTGGCGTCAAGATCAAACTTCCTACCCCTTCTTCTTGATATTTCCTGAAATGGAAGCATCTCCCCGGTATCAAGATTGAATGGCACTGCTTCCCCGTCAAGTATGGCATTTTCTGCAGTTATGTTCTGCCTTATTTCCCTAACAATATCTGGGAACTGGGATGTCACATTTTCCAGCCTTCTTGAAAATAGGATAACCTTCTCACCATCCTTGTGTGCCTGGATTCTGAGTCCATCATATTTATACTCGAAGGCGCAGGATCCACCCATTTTCTCGAGAATTTCTTTGAGGGAGGGTAATCTTTCAGCCAGCATCGATCTCACAGGTACTCCGGGTTTAACCTTCATACTTTTGAGGGCTTCTATACCACCGTTATAGGCTGTAAAAGCGATCTCAGCAAGATCGGGATGTATATTATATGCTCTCTCCACTTCATCCTCATCTTCCTTGCGACCGAATGCTATTGCTATTGCATCCACTATGGTCATATCAGCGACTCCAATCCTCATTTTTCCGAGGACTATTCGTATGATATATCTAGCTTCTATTGGCTCGGAATTCTGTAGTAATTCCTGGAGAATCTGGATCTTCCTTGTCTGAGAACCACTCCCGGATTCACCAGCCATCTTGAGGAATGACCTGAAAACCTTGCTTATTGTCATTTCCTCATAAAATAACGATGACTGTTTCTTATTCTTCAAAAGCTCTTCTCCAACCTTTCCGAGGTCTCCCACTTTCAGAAGTTCTCCTTCAATCTTACCTTCACTAATTCCGGTGATTGTTGATAGAACTTTTATTGCAATTTTTTCAGCAACACCCAACTCAATTCCTTCATAATCAGGTGCCACTTTCCCCTGTAATAAATAGACTGTCTCCCTTATCTCGTCATCAACCTTGCGCAGGAATTCTGAAATTATGTCGACCATTTCCAGTCTCTTTGTTGTTTGTTCAATTCTATCAAGAACGATGGCGAGCTCCAGGAATTTCATATTGTCAAATAATTTCTGGGATAATAAATCTCTCGAATCTCCTTTAATAAATAGCTCAAAAGCTTTTATTTTATGAACACATATAGGATTGATATCCTTGGCAGTTAATGATCTAGGACATAGAATTGATTTTGTAATTTCAGCTGAGGTAGTATTTGATGGAGGATGTTTCCATGAGTGATGTTTATATAGTAGGTTTAAAGAGAACCCCCATTGGCAAATATGGGAAAGCTTTGAGATCATTCAGCGCAATAGATCTTGGTGCTTTTGCAATCAAGGGAGCCATAGAGGATGCGGGTATTCAAAAAGAGAAAGTGGAAGAAGTTGTTATGGGTAATGTAATAAGCGCAGGACTTGGCCAGGACCCAGGTAGACAGGCTGCAATCATGGCTGGAATTCCAGTTGAGTCTTCAGGTTCAACTGTGAATATGGTCTGTGCATCAGGGATGCTCTCAATTGCCAATGCATTCCGTTCAATTAAGCTTGGGGAGAGAGATATAATGGTCGCAGGAGGGATGGAAAGTATGAGTAATTCACCCTTCATCCTTGACTCAAGTTTCAGGTGGGGTGATAAAAGACTAAATCCTTCAAGACCGGTGATGGATGCAATGATCAATGATGGTCTCTGGGATTTCAAATATCACAGGCATATGGGGGCAATTGCGGATGAATGGGCAAGAAAACATGGAATAACCAGGGATATGGCAGACGATTTTTCATATGAAAGTTACAGAAGGGCGATGGATTCAACAAAGAAGGGATTATTCAAGAAGGAAATGATTCCAATAGATGGTCTGGACTTTGATGAAGGTATAAGGGAAACGTCAAAGGAACAGCTGTCAAAACTTGAACCGGCCTTCGCAAAGGAGGGAATACTCACTGCAGGAAATTCCTCACAGCTCTCAGATGGAGGAGCTGCAGTAGTCCTGGCGAGCGAGGATGCTGTAAAAAAATATAACCTGGAGAAGAGGGCCAAAATTCTAGGTGTTGACACAACTTCAATGGACCCCTTCGATTTTCCTTATTCTCCCGTTCCTTCCTCCAAAAGACTCATGGAAAAACTGGGACTAGGTATAAAACAGTTCGACCTTGTGGAACATAACGAGGCATTCTCTATTGCTTCACTTGCTGTTATGCAGGGTCTCAATGCTGAGTGGGACAGATTTAATGTAAGGGGTGGAGCAGTTGCTATGGGACACCCTCTTGGGGCCTCAGGGGCAAGGATAACAATAACACTCCTTAGGGCCTTGGAGGATATGTCTCTTCACAAAGGTCTAGCAACTATATGCCACGGTGGAGGAGGGGCTTATTCAATAGCCATAGAGGTGTTGTAAATGAAAATCGGAGTAATAGGATTGGGAATAATGGGGAGTGGAATAGCTCAGGTATCTGCAGTTGCAGGTCATGATGTTGTAGTGACGGATGTGAGCAGATCTATCTATGAGAAGGCAGTGAATTCAATAGGGAAGAGCATTGACAAACTTACAGAGAAGAAAATCATTACTGAAAAGAAAGAATCTATTCTGTCAAGGATAAAATTTACTGATGATTACAGGGATTTCGGGGATTGTTCCATAGTTATAGAAGCAGTAGTTGAAAACTTAGGCATGAAAAGAGAAATATATGCGAAGGTTGAACCACACCTTAAGGAGGATGCAATTCTGGCATCCAACACATCCTCTATAAGCATAACATCGCTTGCATCAACAACTAAAAGGGCTGAGAGATTTGTAGGAATACATTTCTTTAATCCCGTTCCTTTGATGAATCTAGTTGAACTGATAAAAGGGTTAAGGACGTCTGAGGAAACTGTTCAGAGAAGCATTGAATATGTTAAAACCATAAAAAAGGAATATGTTGTTGTGAATGATTCCCCAGGATTTGTAACCACGAGGATAATAGTGATGCTTGTGAACGAGGGAGCCTTTGAATATGCAGAGGGTCTTGCATCAAAGGAGGATATAGACAAGGCACTGAAATTTGGAGGGAATTTCCCCATGGGGCCATTGACCCTGGGAGATCTTATCGGCCTAGACACTGTGGTCAATATTATGGACACGCTATATGAATCATTCAAGGATCCTAAATACAGGGCCGCACCAATACTAAGAAAAATGGTAGAAGCAGGAAAATTAGGTAAAAAAAGTGGAGAGGGGTTCTATAAATACTGAGTCATTCGTCTGGTTCTGCCCAGACGTCAGTGGCTCTCCATTCGGGATCCCTTGCTGTCTTTAATTTTATTTTCATTCCTATTTTGAGTTTCTCCGGATTCTTTGTTTTTATTCTTGTAAGGAATAATGTATCTACTCCCTCAAGTTCCACGTAAGCCAGGTAGAATGGAACGTCCTTAAGGAATTTTTCCCCCGCAAAATACATCGTTGAGAATGTGTGTATTGTTCCCTTTCCGGATATCTCCACCCATTTTGTTTCCCTGAGGCATTCGGGGCAATCGTTCCTTGGGGGGAGGTATGTTTTGTTGCAATGTTCACAGTGTGTTGCCATTATCTTTCCTTTTGCAAGATTTGTGAAAAATGGGCTTGTCTTGCCGTAGGAGTGCCTGTACTCTATATAATAATCATTCTTTATTATGAGCGGATCTATTGAAAAAACTTCTGTCATTTTTTTCACCTCCTCAAGACAGATACAGTAACATAAGTTCCTGTTCCTGCATGTGAATGAATGAGGCCAGTTTCTGCACCCTTTACCTGTGTTTTGTCTGATCCATGGAATTTTCCTGCAACTCCCTGCAGTTGCCAGAATACCTCAACAGCCTGCATTATTCCTGTAGCACCCACAGCGTGCATGTTCCCTATAAGACCTCCAGAAGGATTCACCGCGACCTCTCCATCCACAAGCGTCTGACCTTCCTGTACAAGCTTCCCTCCATCCCCATACTTGGCAAGCCCGAGATCCTCATATGTCTGTATTTCACTGCTGGTATAAGCATCATGAAGCTCTATCACGTCGAGCTGTTTCAAAGGATTTGTTATTCCAGCCATCTTGTAAGCCTGCCTTGCCGCTTCCCTTCCTGCACGGAATGAGTGTACCCCCGGATAATCAAGATTCTTGTACCATTCGGGTTTTTCATGCGGCAGTAAAGGAAGGCTCTTCTTATCCCTCGGTCTGTCTCCAGCCCTCATTGCATCCGAACCTGCACCGCTACCGGTTATCCATACAGGTGTGTCTGTAATCTTTTTTGCCTTTTCCTCGGATGCAAGAATGGCAACTGATGCACCATCGCTCATAAGGCATATATCAAGCCTCTTGAGCGGATATGCTATGTATGGAGATTTCAGAACATCCTCAACCTTTATTGAGCCTCCGTCCTTCATCCCATAAGGATTCATTTTGGGATTTGTCTGTGCGAATTTATTATGCTGTGCATTATTCCTGTTCTTTACTGCAACCATGGCCATCTGTTCTTCCGTAGTTCCGAACTCCTCCATATGCCTTCTGGCCATAAGGGCATAGTATCCACTGTAATAACCTCCGACAGGAAAATCAAAATCAGTATCTGATGCCAGGGCAATGAACTCATTTCCCTTAGCTGTGTTCACCTCAGACATTTTCTCGAAGCCTATGACCATCACAACATCGAGTAAACCTGAAGCTACCTGTGCATATCCTTCCCTTATCGCAAGACCTCCTGTAGCTCCGCCCCCCTCGATCCTCACATGGCTCTTTGGATTTAGTCCGAGATAATCAGTTATTATTGCGCCAAATTTCAGTTGCTGTTCAAAATGATCCGAAAAATAGCCCGTTACAGAACCATCTATTTCTGATTTGTCAAGATTTATGTCATTGTCATACAGGGCCATTCTGGCGGCCTCTGCCACCAGTTCTTCCTGCGTTTTGTCTTTCCTTGCTTTTGAAAAATACGTGACTCCTCCAGCCACCATGGCAACTTTTCTTGTCAAAAAATTCACCCATTTCTAAAAAATATCATCATTTATAAAAGTTTAGGTCATATTTTTCAAAAAAATTTTGGAAACTTTGCTTTAATAGTAATAATATTCACCGGCTTTTTTCTGTTCTAGATCCATCCTTGAATCTGGCTTGTTTATTCTTGGGCGAAGTGTATTCTCATCCCTTCTAAACGTGAGATTGATGTTCTTAAGGAATAGATTCATTCCATCCTTCATATTCATAGGTCCGTAAGTTTCTCCCCATTTCCCTCTTTCACCATTGAATACCATCAGGGAAGTTGCTATGAGGTCTATGAAATAAATATCATGGTCAACAACTAGGGCAGTTTTCTTGTTATTCTCCGTGAACCTTTTAAGCATCCTTGCCACAATCATTCTCTGGTCTGAATCCAGGTATGCTGAAGGTTCATCCAGAACATAAAGATCAGCAGGTTTGCCGAGGGTTTTTGCGATGTGGACTTTCTGCAGGTCACCTCCAGATAATTCAGAAACAAGATTCTCCCCTATAGTTTCAAGGTTGAGGGGTCTCATAATTTCATTCTTGAAATCATTCTCTCCAGCTCTGTCGCCTATCTCTCTTTCGAGAAATTCTAGAACAGTTTCATTAAACTCTGAAGGAGGGCTCTGCGGTTTATAGGAAGTTTTGAGGGACATGTTGAATTCATAATCATCTGGCTTCATTTCGCCTGCCATCATCTTTACGAATGTTGATTTGCCTGTGCCATTTGGTCCTATTACTCCTACAACCTGCCCATGTCTCAGGGCACCGGGATTCACTTTCAGTGAAAATTTTTCAAATCCCTTATGCATTTCTTCCCATGATATAAGAGGGGCGATGCTCTGATCAATCTCTGGGGGCTTCTTGACAAATTTTATCTGGTAATCTCTGAATTTAACATTTTCCTGTTTTATGAATCCTTCGAGGTACGTATTTATTGCCTGCCTTGTTGAATACGCATTGCTTACTATACCATAGGCTCTTGATTCACCGTATGTCAGATATATATTATCAGTAATGAAATCCAGTATAGCAAGATCATGTTCTACAATAATCACCTTCTTTCTTTGAGCCAGCTCTCTAATTATTGATGCAACTCTCAATCTCTGGGAAATATCCAAGTAGGAGGATGGTTCATCAAAGAAATAAACATCAGCCTCCTTGAGCAGTGCAGCTGCAATAGCTACCGACTGTAATTCTCCGCCAGAAAGTACCTTTATGTCCTGATTCTCTATCCCTGCCATTCCTAACTTTTCCAGTATCTCGATGACCCCTTCACCATATTGGGAAAGAAGCTGCTGAACTGTACCGGAATAATATTTTGGAATTAGATCAACATATTGAGGTTTCAGAGATATTTTGCTCTTTCCAGAATATATGTCTTCGAGGTATTTCCCTAAGTAAGTTCCCTTATATTTCTTTACAACCTCATCTTTGCTCGTATTCTCCCTCGCAAAGTTTGGAATGAGGTTTCCGGTAAGTATATTTAAGATTGTTGTTTTACCAGTTCCGTTCTGTCCCAGAATGCCTATTACGCCTTTTACTTCCATGGAAGGAATACCATAAAGAGCAAAACCATTTTCTCCATATCTGTGCACTTCCTTTCCCACCTGTCTTTCTGGAAGGCCTATTATTTTTATGGCCTGGTAAGGACACCTATGGGCACATATTCCACACCCCAGACAAATATCCTCGTGAATTACAGGATATCCGTCCTCCCCAAATTCAACGGTCATGGTTCCGTTCCTTACAGGAGGGCAGTAATATTGGCATTCCTGTCTGCACTTTTTGAAGTGACACTTATCATTATCTATAATAGCTATATGCATTTCTCATTCCCTGACTTTCCAGAAATCATCAGGAAGCTCATCATAAACCAAGCCTTCCGTTGGCGCTTCCTTCACATACTCCCTTCCGTCTCCCTGGGCCAATTTTCTAACATTTTCCGGTTTTATGAGCCAATAGTGAATTCTCCATTCCCTTCCATCGAAGAGAGTTGTTTCCTCTCTCTCGGTATCCAGAATCCCCAGGTCTTCAAGCATATAAAAGGCATCCCTGTCCTCTGGCTCTAACATGTTATCTATAACATATCTGCTATACCCAAAGAAATTGAGAACATGGAAAGCAATTTCATAAGCCTCCTGTTCACTCATTCTCTTACTTTGCCTGCTCATCCCATTAGAGATAGCTCTGGCCATTAGGTCCACGGTAATAGGTCCATCAGCTACAATGCTTTCTGTTACAGTCATTGAGTTTTCACTTGAGCGCACATGTGAATACAAAAAAGTTTATAAATTTAGTTATGGACATTAAGGGGATTGAGATAATATATTTAATTTAATAGATTTAAATAAATTTTCACCTTAAATTTCCATGGAGGTAATTACTTCTATGATAAATGCATTATTTATAAAATTTTTTTTAGAAAACTTAAATATAATGAAAAAATGAACTATTGGAAAAAATATTTAATGAAAAAAAACTTAATCCGGTATGATAGAATTTGACAGTGAAATGATTGTCAGATTTCAGGATATGAGGTCTCCAATCAGCTATTTTTCCAAGGTTTATGGATTCAACGGATTCCTGAACTTCTACAAGAGAGGTGACAATACAGAGGCTTCCGTCACTTACCTGAGAGAAGGAAAGACTATGGACGATCTCAGGAAAGCCATAAGAGCAAAGGAAATTGAGATGACAGAAAGGAAGGCTGGAGTGACCGTTAGAATCTCTGAAGAGTGTTATATATGTGAAATGATAGATATGCTCCTGAGCGTAAAGGGAGCGTTCATTGAGATCCCTGTTCTTGTGAGGGATGGAGATGTAATCCTCAGGATTAAGTATTTTAATGAGTTTTCAGCTCAGCTACAGCGTGTTATATTCAAGGACGCAGACAAAAGGGACTATTTCAGTATAGATTATCTTGGTCCTGTTAGAAGCAATGAGGAATGGTTGAAGGAAAATATAAAATCTATTGAAATGAGAAAACTGGTTTTTTATGTTATACCTAAGAATTCTTTCACTCTGGAGGTAGCAAGGAAGATTAAGGGATTAGAAGCCGAAGTTGCCACAAGATACGTGGATATTGCTGGATATCTTGAACTTTTCTATGAGGTTTCAGGTGATAGCGCGGAATGGGAGAAGAAATTGGCTGAAGTAGCGTTAGAATACATGAAAATCAAAAAGGCAAATTCAGACAAAAAGATATTCTTTGCAAAGGTTCCTGAACAGGGGATACTCATAGATCCTTATAAAACATCCGATCTTGACCTACCATTCAGTTATGAGATGGAGCTTAAAGGTGACAGGGCAAAGGTTTCTATGGTATTCGAAAAGAATACCCTCGATTCCTTCTTCAAGTCAATTTCCAGGATAAGTGAACAGGAATTTGAAGAGTCGGAACTTGAAATAAAATCTGTGGAGAAATACCCCTAAATTTTTTTCTCTTTTTTGAAAATTGTACTAATTTTCCATTTGTGTACCATAAAAAGTTTATATAGTTCATTGATTGGAAATTATGAGATCACTAACTATTATGGTAGGTATATTGGTCTTGGCGATGGCAATGGTACCGCTTGCCAGCGGGGCCCAGGTCAATGCTACGATCAATACGCATACCAATGTTGCAAATGTAAATGCAACCAGCAATTATGTCATGGTTCTAAACTACCCAAATGGTTCAATGCTTTCCCAAGCATTATCAGGAAGGAATTTTTACCTTAACGGATCGAGTACCATTACATCTAGTTCAATCGGAGTTCTGGATCAATCCATAGAGAATGAAAGCAATAACAGCACAAGCGGATTCACACCTCATGTAGTCAATGCCACAATATTATACAGCTATAAAGCAGTTGCAAATAATACAACTATGAAAGTTTACAGGAATTTAACTCTGGAAATGAGCATCACGAATATATTGAAGAAAGTGGATGGGCACTATGTCATTGATATGAGCTGGAGAGCATTCAGGGTCCAGGGAGAATTAATGAGCACAATAAATGGTCGAGAAATAGATATAAATGATATGGGGGCCCAGATGTTCTTGGGAGAAGATTTTGGTGATCATAACATGGGTATTCCAAGCGACATAAAAGATATGCACTCATTGGACTTCCAGGTTTTCAATGTTCCCCTGAGTCAATGGAACAGGCAGTATAATTCAACAAGCAACGTCACAATATTCTCCTATAACTATGGAAGGGATATATGGTACAACAGTTCCTGGAATTTCTCCTCCAACGGAGGATTATTCGGAGACTATAACAATAATTCTGGTAATTATTCAATTTCAGTACACTATGACCCATCTTCCGAGATAGCGGTAACAGGATATGCAAATGTCAATTCAGCAAATACCCTTGTAGTGGAGAATAGCTCTACAAATTCATACCTGGGACTGAATTCTGAATCCGTAATTGCAGGGGTCCTAATAACCATAATAATCATAATTGCAGCACTTGGCGTTGTTGTATACAGAAGAAAGAAATAAAATAAATTTTCTTTATTTTTTGAATATTTTTTCAATTGTTTCCATTTCTTCTTTTGTTATTTTTATCTCTGTTGCTTTCACATTATCTTCAAGCTGGTCAATCTTGGTTGCTCCTATAATTGGGAATATAAATTTACCTTTGTTTATCAACCACGCTAGAGATAGCTGTGCCATGCTTACTCCCTTATTCAAACTGAGATTCCTGAATTCTTCGAGGGCCTTGATATTTTTATTCAATAGATCATTGCCTTTGAAAAATTTCTCATAATTTGCCCTAGCATTATCCGTGTCCTTTGAAAAATACCTTCCCGCTAGAATGCCCTGTGCAAGGGGGCTGTATATCATAGATGCAAGGCTATTTTCTTCAGCTACCTTTATGTTCCTCTCCTCCTGCTCTCTCTCTATAAGATTATATTTATCCTGAATGAATTTAGGCGATTCCAGATAGTCAAGATTTATGAATTTCATTAATTCGTGGGAACTGAAATTGGAAAGACCGTAATGATAAATAAGCCCCTGGTCTATGAGTCTGTTCATACTCCTTGCAGCCTCCTCCACTCCTGTAATATTATCTGGAGCGTGAAGAATATAGAAGTCAATGTAATGCATCTGCAATCTCTCAAGACTTTTCTTAATAGCGTTATTGATATGCTTTCTATTAACACCCATATCATTTTGGAGAGGACCAGTTCTGCCCATTACTTTTGTAGAGATTATGAAGCTTTCCCTGTCATAGCCCCTTAGAGCCTCCCCAACTATCCTTTCTGCAAGTCCTATATTTTCAAAGTTGATTGATGAGGTATCTCTCTCATATACTCCTCTGTAAACATCAGCCGTATCAAAAAAATTTATGCCCAGATCATAGGCTTTCTGAATTATTTTTATTGATTCTTCTTTGTTTACTATTCTCTTTCCTTCTGCAGTATTATTTGGGAGGTACCATGTACCAAAAATTAATTCTGATACTTTAATTCCCGTTCGCCCGAATGCTTTATAGTTCATGATTTCACAATCCGATTTTGTTTAAAAACCTATTGATAGAGCAAGATTATGCTTAATGGGATAATGTTAATTAACAAGTAAGGAAAACAAATCTGTAAATATTAAGAATTGATTATTGTGATGATAAAATGATAGAAAAATATATGGTAAGAATGAATGTGGATTTCAAAAATTTGAATTATAAGGGATATGAAACAATTTCAGGAGATTTCACGAACGGCGAAAATCTTGATTTCGAAGGACTCGAAATTGATGAGATTTCAGGATTTGTTGATAATAAACCAAAAATAGAGAATAATAAAATAATAATCGAAAAGGATTCATCCAGGGAAATAAAAATAAAATTTAGCGGAAAAATTTCTGAGAAATCACTTATGGGCATACATAAAAGCACATATGATGGAGGATATATAGTCACAACTCAAATGGAGCCAACAGGTGCAAGATCCGTTTTTCCTTGCGTTGATAAACCATCTGCCAAGGCAGTTTTTAAATTAGAGGTTGAGGTAAACGACAATCTTGAGGTTATTTCCAATACCCCGCCTGAAACTGCAGAGAGAAGTGAAAAAAGCTCATTCTTCTCATTCAAGGAAACACCAAAAATGTCCACATATCTTATTTATCTTGGTATAGGAAAATTCGAAAGGATTAAGGAGAAATACAAGGGCAGAGAACTATCAGTTGTAACCACTCCTGGCAAATCACAGCAGGGGAAGTTTGCTTTGGAATTACTAAAAAGGATAATGGATGAATATGAAAAATATTACGAAATTAAATATCCTCTTGAAAAGATGGATCTAATAGCAGTCCCTCAGTTCGGAGCTGGTGCAATGGAGAACTGGGGTGCAATTACGTTCAGAGAGATAGCCATCTTGCTGAATGAGTCAGTCAGTTTCTCATTCAAGAAGGAAATAGGTAAGACACTCTCACATGAAATGGCACATCAGTGGTTCGGAAATCTTGTAACAATGGATTGGTGGGATGATCTCTGGTTGAATGAAAGCTTCGCTACTTTCGTGGGAAATAAAATACTGGACAGTCTTGAAAATAACTGGCATCTTTGGGAAGAATTTCTGGTAGAGAGCACTCTTCCCTCTATGAAGAAAGATAGCCTCCTGAACACCCATCCAATAAGGGTTCCGGTAAAAGACCCTGCTGAGATAGCAGAGATATTTGATTCAATAAGTTATGGGAAGGGAGCCTCAGTTCTGAGAATGATTGAACATTTTATTGGAGAAGAGAAATTCAGGAAGGGCGTTATAGAATATCTTAAGAAACATTCTTATGGGAATGCAAAGGGAGAGGACCTCTGGAATTCACTCTCATTATCAGGAGGATTAAATGTCGACAGGATTATGAAAACCTGGCTTGAAAAGGAAGGACATCCATATCTTGAAGTGAAGAGGGAGAATGAGCGCATTAAAATAGTGCAACATAGGTTCTCCTATCTTGATAATCATGATAATTTCATCTGGTCAGTTCCAATTTTCTATGAAAGAAATGAAGAAGAGGAAAATATTTTGATGGATTCAAGAGAAATTTATCTACCATATAACGATAAATTCATTATTAACCCGAGAGGTATTGGGTATTACAGAGTATTATATTCTGATGAAATATTAAAAAATTTATTTACGCAGAACAAGAGCCAGGAATTCAAGACGAGAATGATTGATGATTCATATGCATTTCTGCTTGCATCAAAAATAAATATCAAGGATTTCATCAATTTTCTCAATTATGTAAAGAATGATAACAACTATCTTTTGGTAAATATTATCATTGATCTTATCCAGAGATTGATATCCATTTTGAATAACGAGGAAATTAATGATTTCTCTAGAAAATATCTTAATGAGAAACTTCAATTTTTCAGGGAATCAAAAGATGAAAATTCTTCAGTGATAGTTGAAAAGATATATACAATATTGCCAATAATAGATGAGAGCTTCAGGAAAAAAATTTACAGACAGTACCAGGAATATGAGAAAATCCCGGCTGAGGAGAGGACGGGAGTTCTAATTGCAGCTTCCATAGAAGGTTTCAAACTTGAAAAAATTGTTGATGAGATAAACAAACCTGACAACGATATGGAACAGGTTAGAAGGATGGTTTCCATTACAATGACTAGGGACAGCAATCTATTCTTCAGATTTATTGATGATGCAAAGGATAAACCTGAACTTAGGGGAAACCTGCTATACTCCTTGATATATGCAACAAGGAATCCAGTACTCAGGAGGGGTTTATGGGATTGGACAATCAGAAATTATGATGCTATCTACGATATCTATAAAGGAAGTGGTAGTATATCATTCTTCATTGAGGACCTGATTGCAATAGGTGGTATTGGAAACAGAGACAAGGTTGAATATTTTATCTCCAATATAAAGATACCGGAAGCTGAAAGAGCAGTGAAAAATGGACAGGAATACCTTCAGATATATGAGAGGTTAATCGGGAATTCACAATCATAATGAATTTATAAGAATGCTGTATACGAGATTGATAGAAATGAATCTATATGAATATCAAGCCAAGGAGCTTTTTAGGAAATACAATATACCAGTACCAGCTGGTAAACATATAGAATCTCCTTCAAACCTTCAATGGGACAAATTTCCTGTTGTGGTTAAGGCACAGGTTCTGGTGGGCGGAAGAGGAAAAGCGGGCGGAATAAAATTTGCGAATGACCAGAAAGAACTTCTTGATAAAACAAGAGAAATACTCTCCATGACGATCAAGGGGTTAAAGGTGAATAGCGTATACCTTGAAGAGAAGCTGGATATAGCGAAGGAGTATTACGTATCAATTACACTTGACAGGAGTAAGAGAAGACCGATAATAATGGCCACCACATCTGGAGGTGTGGAAATAGAGGATGTCCCTGATGAAAAGATTGTAAAGTACTGGATTGATCCTGTTATTGGATATTCCAATTTCATTGGTAAGGATATAAGCTTCAAGCTAAAACTCCCGGATAATGAGTCCAAACAGTTCCAGGCAATTCTTGCAGGAATGGCATCACTATACAATGATTATGATGCAGAGCTTGTTGAGATCAATCCTCTGGTTGTTACAAAGGATGGGTTAATTATAGCCGGTGATGCTAAAATTATAATTGATTCAGATTCCCTGTTCAGGCACAAGGATATACCTGAGAATGCAGCCGAGAGAACCGAACTAGAGGAAATAGCATACAAGAGAGGATACAGTCTTGTGGAACTTGATGGCAATATTGGGGTTATTGCAAATGGTGCAGGACTGACTATGGCAACCCTGGATGGCCTCACCTTGAAAGGCGGAAAACCCAGGAATTTCCTCGATCTAGGAGGGAGTGATGATGTTGAAAAGGTTGTCGGCGCATTTGAAATACTCAAGATAGCAAAACCAAAGGGCATTCTTATAAACATATTTGGTGGAGTTACGCACTGCGACACCGTCGCAAAAGGTATCATTGAGGCAAAGAAAAGAGTTGGGATAGATGTTCCAATAGTTGTCAGATTATCAGGTGTAAATGAGGACGAGGGAAGGAAGATACTGTCGGATAATGGGATACATTCCTATGGTGATATGATGGACGCAATTAATGAAATTGTTAAGGAGGTGAATAAACAATGAGTATATTTGTTGATGAGAATACAAGAATAGTTGTTCAGGGAATAACAGGCCACCAGGGTTCATTCAATACATTGCAGATGATTAAATTCGGTTCAAAGGTAGTAGCAGGTGTGACCCCTGGCAAGGCAGGGACTGAGGTACATGGAGTAAAGGTATACAACACACTTTCTGACGCTATGTCAGAAGAGCCAAATGCAACTTTTATTTCAGTACCAGCACCGTATGTTCTGGATGCAGCAAAGGAAGCTCTTTACAATGGACTCGATATTATATATATTCTCACGGAAAAGGTACCTTACCAAGATACGATGAAGATTGTTAGCATGGCCAAAAAGTATGGAAAGACAGTTGTAGGACCCAATGGTCCTGGGATGACTTCACCTTTCAAGAGCAAACTGGGAATCATGCCCAATCAGATTTTCAAGAAAGGAAATGTGGGTGTTATTTCCAGAAGTGGAACTTTAACATATGAGATTGTTGATCAGGTGACAAGGGCAGGATTTGGAGAGAGCACTGTGATAGGTCTTGGAGGAGATCCAGTTACAGGCTTGAACTATATTGACGTACTTGAGAAATTCAAAAATGATGATGAAACAGAGGCCGTGGTACTTGTGGGAGAGATTGGAGGTACTGCGGAAGAGGAAGCTGCAGAATACATAAAGGAGAAATTCAACAAACCTGTTGTGAGCTATATCACAGGAAGAAGCGCTCCAAAAGGCAAGAGGATGGGTCACGCCGGAGCAATAATAACAAGAGGAAAAGGTACTGCGGAATCAAAAATAAGTGCACTGGAAAGTGCGGGTGTAAAGGTTGCTGCTTATCCTTATGAGGTTCCAGCTTTATTGAAAGAGGTGTTGAAATGAAAAGGGACATAGTGTCAGTGCTCGATATGGAGAACGATTTTGAAGATTTTGTCAGAGAAGGAATAGAACTTAAGAAAAGATTCAAGAAAGGGGAAATTAACAATACCCTTGCTGGAAAAACTCTGGCAATGATATTTGAGAAACCATCCACGAGAACAAGGGTCAGCTTTGAAACTGCTATGACCCAGCTCGGAGGCCACGCAATCTATCTGTCTCCAAGGGATATGCAGATGGGGAGAGGGGAAACTGTTGCTGATACAGCAAGAGTTTTGTCAAGGATGGTTGATGGAATCCTTTACAGGGCATTTGATAACAAGAACGTGAAAGAACTGGCCAAATATTCAACAGTATCAGTGATAAACGGTCTTGATGATCTTGAGCACCCTACACAGATGGTTGCAGATTTTATGACTGTTCTTGAACACAAGGGAAAATTCAGGGGCTTGAAGATGAGCTATATAGGGGATGGAAACAATACTTGCAACTCGCTCATGCTTAGTGCCGCTCTGCTGGGAATTGATTTCTATGTTGCTACACCAAAAGGATTTGAGCCCATGGATGAATTTGTCAAGAAGGCGAAGAGCATCGCAAAGAAAAATAAATGCAGCATAACTGTTACCAATGATCCAGTCGAAGCAGCCAGGGATGCAGATGTAATTTACACAGATGTTTGGGTTTCGATGGGACAGGAGAAAGAGGGTGAGGAAAAGGAGAAGAAATTCAAGGCTTTCCAGATAAACGGAAAGCTTGTCTCCCACGCCAAGAAGGATTATATTTTCATGCACTGTCTTCCGGCCCATAGGGGACTTGAGGTAACCGATGAGGTTGCTGATTCCAAAAATAGTGTAATTTTTGATGAAGCAGAGAATAGGTTACATGCTGAAAAAATAATTCTTCTGAAGACCATTGGAAATCTCTAAACTCTTCCTTTTTTATTTTATAGGAATTTTTTTCTATAACCATTTCATTCATAATTATGACTGAAAAAAGATCTATAGTACCAGTAGTTATTTTAGTCATAGTATTTTTAATAATAGGATTTGCTGGCGGATACATAATAGCTGGAACGCAGAACCATCAGACTACAAAATCCGTAGCTCCGCTGTCCGTTTTTGCTGCTGGTTCCCTTAAGTATGCACTTGGAGACAATTTCAAACCTACTTTCGAGAACATTACGGGGATACAGGTTGGGATGACATTCTCAGGTTCAGTTGGTGGGGCGAGAGAGGTAACTGCAGGAACGCCATATGATGTCTTCATTTCAGCGGCCGCTGGAGTTATCCCTCAGATTCTTATGCCGAATTACACAAAATGGATGGTAATTTTCTCCTCCAACGAAATGGCAGTAACATGGACAAACAGCAGTTATAACATTCCTTCCAACCAGTTCTGGTTTGAGAATATAAGTGCCCCTCACATAATAGTTGCCGCCTCCAACGCTTCACTTGATCCGAGTGGATTCCAGGCAATAGAGATGATAAAACTTGCAGGTATACTCTATACAAACTGGTCCAATCCTTACGTGAAGGAAGCATTCGATTATAACTTCTCTCAGTTTATGGTATACAACAAGGCATGGAACCAGTGGTTCGGTCCAAATGGCCAGCTTGCAAAGGATAACTATGGAGGTAATTACCCCGTAAATGATTCTATGGCCCTCTATGACCAGCTGTTTCAGTATAAACTCAAAGTGGGGGATCTTAAATTGACAACTGTTGAGATTGGCCTTGACGGATATCTCCAGTCCGGTGCAGCAGATTATGCTCTAACGTACAAATCACAGGCAATAAATCAGGGATTGAATTATTATAAGAATCAGCAGGGGGGAAATGGCCTCCCTGGATGGATCAATCTTGGAAGCGTCAATAAATCAATGGTACAATTTTACACTGAGGTAAATTCTTCAGGGCCCTCTGTAGACAATATAGGAAATTTCCCCGGAGGACCGATACTGTATTCTGCAACCATACTTGTAAATACAAAGAACCAGGCAGAAGCAAACCAGTTCATCTATTACCTGATAACATCATTGGGACAGAGTTACCTGTCAAGCAGTGAATTTGATCCTATAGCGACGCCGTATCTTTACGGTCAGGGACCATCATTCCTTTCGGGAATAACCATTCCCGTTCCCTCCTATATCCCCACATCATCATATGAGGAAATATGAGGAGAAGGGAATATCTTTACTATCTTTTTTTACCCTTTTTTGTAATATATCTATTGTTCCTGCTGATACCAATAATAAGGGTTATAACATTTCAGAGTTTTTCATACATTCTTGAGGATTCTTCCACGGGAATCTGGACGAGCCTTTACTATACTTATGGGCTGGCATTCATAGTTTCTCTTCTTTCTATAGGATTCGCCATTCCTTATGTCTATTTCATATCAAGAAACAGGAGCAGAACAGCTAAGGCACTGGATAGTTTAATTGAATTGCCTATCATGATTCCGCACACAGTTGTGGGTATAATGATGCTCATTACCTTTGAACCCACCATGCCTCTTGGTCACCTTATAACAGAAATATACCCCAATTATGTTTTTGATGATACTTTCTTTGCCGTCATTGTGACACTCTTTTTTCTTTCTTCAACCTACTCAATAAGGACTGTTCAGGTTAGTTATCTCAAAAACACGATGAAATATGAGTCAGTCGGTAGAACACTCGGTATGAAGCCCTGGCAAAGCTATTTTTCAATTTCCATCCCGCTGATGAAAAGAGCACTTTTGAGGGGGATGATCCTGAGCTGGGCAAGGAGCATATCGGAAGTAGGATCAATTTTGATAGTGGCATATTATATATTTCCAGGTTTTATCCATCTGGCAGGGGTTTTTATCTATTCACAGTTCATTGGAACTGGGTTACCTCTTGCAGTTGCTTCCAGCTCCATTCTAATTCTCACAGGAGTTATAATTCTCCTGATAATGAAAATTCTTGAGAGGGAAGATTATGCTTAAAATCGAGAATCTGAGAACGAATAGAGGGGATTTCTATCTATACGTTCAAGATCTGGAAATAGCTGGCAGGAATTCCTTCATTTTCGGAAGAAATGGTTCGGGAAAAAGTACATTATTGCTTTGCATAGCTGGATTACAGGTGCATGAAGGAAAAATAATGAAGAATAATCGTGATATAACATCACTTCCTCCTGAGAAAAGGGATATTGCTCTTATACCTCAGGAACTCGACCTCTTCCCCAATATGAATGTGATGAAAAATATCACAATCTCCATAAGATATGGTAAGGGGAATGATGAAATACTGGATGAGGTAATAGATGCACTTGGAATAAGGAGACTTCTTTCCAAAAAAACCTGGGAATTATCACAGGGAGAGGCTCAGAGGGTGGCTGTTGCGAGAGCTCTTGTCTCTTCTCCCTCATTGATGCTGATGGACGAACCATTCTCAATGCAGGATGAAATATCAAGAATTAATTCTCTTTCCCTTATTGACGATCTGTCTAAAAAATATGGATTTGAATACATATATGTTACCCATAATCCAAAGGATCTAGACCTTGGTTTTTCTACCCTTGTCACACTTGATGGAGGGAAGGTAGTTGAATCCACACACTCCCCTGAAGAAATAGTACATTATAGGACTCTTTCACTTTTAGATTACGCAAGGATTATCAATCTCAATGGCAAATATTATAGGATTTCGGAGGAAAAAATAAAATTTAATGAATTCAATGGATATGATTATGAAGTTTTCAATAATGATGGAGTGTATTTACTAAAAATATTAATTGAAGGAAATTACGCCTTCATAAGATTTCACGGGAAGATTGGAGGAAAAAAAATCATTCTTGACGATGCTCTTGAAGAAATTCCCTATTGATCAGCGCTTAAATCTCAATGAAAGTTCTTTAAAGTCTTCTTTCATGGATATTGGAATGAATAATTTTTAACCTAATTTGTTATCATTGATCATGGAATTCAAAAGTTATTCTTCATTGTCTGATGCAATAATTTCTTCTAAAAAATTTCCCTATAATCCAAAGAAGAGAACTGTTGACATAATGAACTCTGTGGGATTTTATTCCTGTGCGGAGATTCACTCACCTGATGATTTCCCCAAATATTCTAAGAGTGCTGTTGATGGGTTTGCAATACAATCCAGGAATACTATATCCTCCACGAGAACTAATCCCTCATATTTCAAAATAATAGGTGAATCATCTCCCGAGAAGGATTTTAATGGGTCAGTAAGGGAAGGGGAAGCAGTTAAGATATATACAGGTGGAAAGTTGCCTGAAGGAACAGATTCGGTTGTAATGATGGAAGATACGGAGATATTTTCAGATGAAGTCAAGATATTTGTACCCGTTAGGAAGTTTCAGAATGTTAGCCTTAGAGGGGAAGATATAGAGAAAGGTTATGTTCTCGTCCGAAAGGGAGGGAGGATAACTCCTCCCCATCTTGTTGCCTTCCTTGAGGTAGGGATAAAAATGATTGAAATATACGACTTCAGGATAGGCATCATTTCCACTGGCAATGAAATAGTAAACGGCAGGGTAATTAATTCTACCCAACCTTTCCTTAGGGAATATCTTAAATGGAACGGTCTGGAAGCTGATTGCTTGGGCACAGTCCAGGACGATGAAAATGAGATCAGGAAAAAGATAGAGCAGGAAAATCATGATATATTTATAATCACGGGTGGCACTGGACCAAGTGACAGGGACGTCCTGACTAATTTCCTGGAGAATAATGCCACAAAGATTTTCCATGGATTAAAAATAAGACCTGCGAGAACCACAGGTCTTTATATTTACAATGGCAGGCCAATTTTTATCATTTCAGGCCTACCTGTGGCTGCACTAATAGCTGCTGAAAACATTTTCCTTCCAATTATTTCACACTGGACGGGAATTGAATTGAGTAAGAAAAATTATGTGGAAGGACGGCTTTCTAGATCCATTGTCAACACTCTTGGATTCAGAAGCTTCGTCAGAGTGAGGATTGACAGGAACTATGATCCTCCCATGATAATACCTGTGAGGGTTACGGGTTCTGGTGTCATATACTCAATAATAGATGCTGATGGAATCCTGGAAGTGGATGAAAATAGTGAGGGGTTCCAGGAAGGAGATACTGTAAAGGTAGAGTTACTGAGGTGGTAATATGACAAAAATTTTTCATAGACTTGTCACACCGGATGAAGCAAGAGATATAATTTCATCTCT
>JAGDXO010000039.1:0-6599 GCA_023256615.1 Thermoplasmata archaeon | reverse complement strand
AAATTTTTCATAGACTTGTCACACCGGATGAAGCAAGAGATATAATTTCATCTCTCATTAGAAAGAAAATTTCTTCTATAAGGATTCCAATAAAATATGCTACTAACCAGATTGTTTCTGAAGATGTATATTCAGAGATAGATATTCCTCCTTTTGATAGATCAGAAGTTGATGGATATGCCGTAATACACAGCTCTCTTGAAGGTGCAGAGGAGGATAATCCTGTCACATTGAAACTAAAGGGAGAGATAGAGATTGGGAAAAGATATGAAATAGAGATACTGCCGGGAGAAACCTTATACATTCCTACCGGAGCCATCCTGCCCAGGGGAGCAGATTCAATTGCCATGGTAGAGAATACCTCACGGGACGGTGATTATATAAGATTTTACAGGTCTGTTTCTCCAGGAGAGAATATATCTCACGCTGGCTCCGATTTTTCATTCGGTGAGGTGCTTGCTCATCCAGGAACTTTGATTGATCCTGAGGTGATTGCTCTTCTTTCTGCTGCCGGAAAGACTGAAATTAGCGTCTTTAAGAAGATCAAGGTTGCTGTTTTCTCCAGTGGCAATGAAATTAAGGAGCCGGGAGAATATCTGAATGATGGGGAAATATATGATGTAAATTCCCATTATTTTGTTTCTGCACTGAATAATACTGGGCTCGTGGAAGCGGAATTCGTCGGAATAATAAGGGATGATAAGGATATTGCCGTCAGAACCATAGAACCTCTTCTCCTGAACTATGATGTCATCATGTCATCAGGGTCAACTTCCGCAGGATTCCATGATATGCTCTATGAAGTTGTTGATTCCCTTGATGGAAAGATGCTGTTCCACGGTATTTCAATAAAACCGGGAAAACCTACATTCGTGGCCGAAGTTAAAGGTTCAGCGTTCATAGGAATGCCAGGATTCCCACTTTCCTCTGCGTCCGTGCTCAATTATATTGTTATTCCCGGAATAACTAAAGCTTATAACACTGAGAATTTCTTGATTAAAAAAATGAAAATACCTTTCAGGATAAACGGTGAGAGAGGAAAGGATTATCTGATACCCGGAATAATTAGCAGGAATAACAGAGTTTACCCAATTTTCGGTGATTCAGGTTCAATCAGCAGGATGGTCTATTCCGATGGAATAATGGTTTTATCTAAAGATAGAAATTTTTATGAAGAAAATGAAGAGGTAGACTTTTTCACAATGAAAAAAAGGGAGAAAGATGTTCTTTGCATAGGTAGCAACGATCCCCTGCTTGAAAGAATCCTTTTCAGGACATTCAGGCAACCTGCAATCGTAAATGCAGGATCTATGGGAGGTGTGGAAGCCATGAGGATTGGCGAATCTGACATAGGCGGAATTCACCTGATGAAAGATGGGATATACAATAAATTTGTAATGGATGAAAATATGAAGAAAAATGCCGTTCTTATAAGAGGTTTCTCCAGGGAACAGGGGTTCGTTTCCCAGAATGGGATAAGTTCATTCAGGGAAATTGTTGATGGAAACATGCTTTTTGTCAACAGGAACAGAGGTTCAGGGACAAGGGACCTGATTGAGAGCCTCATAAAGGAGGAGCTAGGTGGCGATTTTAAGGCGGAGAAAATAAGGGGATATTTCTGGGAGGCAAAGAGCCATGGAGCTGTTTCAAGGGCAGTCAAGCAAGGCAGGGCCGATGTAGGCATTTCAATAAAATATTATGCATCAATGCTTGAACTGAAATTCCACAAAATTAAAGATGAAAATTATGACATCTTAATTTCAAAAAATTTTTATGATTCAGAACACGGTAGGCTTTTTATAAGTAATCTTAAGGACATAAAAGAATTGGAGGATCATTTTCCAGGATACATTATTGGGGATGATATTGGAAGAAGGATGATTTGATTGCCTATGATTCCTTGTTCAGCTCGGTGTAGAGATGATTCATCATCCCCATTATTATTTCATATGCGATTTCGGCAGCATCTGGTGAGCCGGGAATACAGAATAATTCTTTCTTTCCCCTGATGAACAGAGATGCATTTGAGATGTATGGTAATATGCCTCCCGATCTTTCCCTGAATAATTCACCAAACCCCCTTATCTCTTTTTCAGCTATTTTTTCTATTGCCTGTACGGTGACATCCTTCCTGCTGGCGCCTGTTCCACCATTAATAACGAATATATCATTTTCATAATTGCAGAAAATTAATTTCAATATTTCAGATTCATCGTCAGCGCATATTTTTCTTGAAACTGCATATCCATCGTTTTTAAAGAGGCTTTCAAGTTTTCTTCCTGTCTCATCATTTTCAATACTTCTGGTTGATGATACTGTGAGCACCAATACTTTCAGGGCATATTTTTTATTATCATTATGCACCATTTTTTCCCTTCCATTTTTCAATGACTTTTATATTGGTGATCCTAGTATCCCTGTAGTTTCCAGTGCTGTCCTTTTCCAGATATTTTACCATGTCCCATATGGTGAGGAGCATTGATGTTGCACAGGAGAGGGCCTCCATTTCAACTCCAGTCTTATAATATGCCTTAACTGTGCATTTCACTGCAATCCTGTCCTTTTTCAATTCCATCGTTGGTTCCACGTAACTTATGGGTATGGGATGACAGTGAGGTATATTCAAAAATGTCGACTTTGCTGCATTTATCCCACTTATTTTTGAAACCTCTATAACATCTCCTTTCTTCACTGTTTTCTCTTCTATAGCAATTAGAGTCTCTTTTTTGAGGACTATTTCTCCATATGCAGTTGCAATTCTCTGCGTGTCCTCCTTTTCACTTATGTCAATCATAGTTGAGTATAGTTGAATTAACATTAATTAATTTTCCAGATTTTCATAAAGGCCAGAATATTTCTCATATGCCTTATAAAGGTCGCTTCTCGTTATTATTCCCACTACAGTTTTAGAGTCGCCAACAACCGGCAACCGCCCTATTTCATTTAATGACATTTTTTTGAGGACCTGATGCAGGTTTTCGTCTATGGTGGTAGTTATCACATTTTTTGTCATAATCTTTGAAATTGGAGTAATTTTATACGAATCTATTGGAATATTCATGAGATCCTTCTTTGTGACTATCCCAACCAATTGACCATCTCTAATCACTGGAAGGGCTTTGAATCTGTTCTTGTTTAATATTGAAGATGCATCATAAACACTGTCAGAAGGCTGTACAGTAACTGGATCATATGTCATGGCCTCCCTCACTCTGATTCTGTCAAGCAATGGAATGCTGTATTCCCCTCTATGGGCAGGAGAATCTGCCCTGGTTTTGACCTGATTCTTGTAAATCGTATACTTTGGACCTACCACATAATATGAAATTACAACTGCGACCATCGCTGGGATTATTGCTGAGATAGAGCCTGTCATCTCACTGACCATCAGAATAACAGCGATTGGTACCCTACCTACACCGGCAAAAAATGCCATCATCCCTATTATTACCATTGGAGCTAGATCAAGAACCAAATTTGGAAATATTGAATGAACTATTATCCACATCAATGCACCTAGAAATCCACCTATCACGAGAGATGGTGCAAAAACCCCTCCACTTCCCCCTGAACCTATGGTGAGAGAGGTCGCTATAATCTTAGCAAAAATAATTACCAGTATTGTTAATGCAAGTGGCAGAATTATATACTGACTTTGAATCAATGATAATTTCCCATCTATCAGATATTGAAGATAGCCATAACCCATGCCCGAGACCTCCGGAAAGAACATTGCTATTAAACCTGTCAACAATCCTCCGAGAGCAGGTCTTGTATATTTTGGTATTTTCAATTTAGAAAATTTATCTTTAATCCAGTAAAATGTTGCAGTGTAAAATTTACCAACAATTCCAGCCACCATTCCAAGTACAGCAAATATTATGAGGTTTATTGGGTGATTGAAGGTATATGAAAATGAATTGCCAAATATCGGTTCATAATTGGTAAAAGAAGCAAATATGACATAACCAAGAGGAGATGCTATAAATGATGGTATAAGGGCCTCAACCTCCATATCCCCTGCACTATACAATATTTCTGAGCTAAGTATTGCGCCTCCAAAGGGCGATTTGAAAATAGCACCTATTCCAGCGCCTATTCCCGTAGCAACTGCAATCCTTCTATCCTTTGCTGAAAAGCCTAAAAGGGATCCAAGAATTGAACCAAAACCGGCTGATATCTGGGCAGTAGGACCTTCCCTTCCGGCGCTCCCACCTGAACCAATCGTTATTGCAGAGGCAACTAATTTAACTAAAGGTATCCTTCTTCTTATGTTTCCATTCTTATTGTGGAATGCATCAATAGCTGCGTCCGTACCATGACCTTCTGCCTCTGGTGCGAAGAAAAAGATTATAAGTCCTACAATCAGTCCTCCGAGGGTTGTGGAAACCGGAATTAGAAAATATCTAGGATTTAAAGAAGTTAAAACTGGTAAGTCTCCTGCAGGATTAGGTGGGATGAAACCTGTTATCCCCCCCAACATATAGTTCGTGACAAGTTGAATGGAAAAATAAAATACTGTTGCCCCGAATCCAGCTATAATTCCTATTAATATTCCAACAAGAGCCCATTTGCCCATATATGTTGAATTTATGAAATTTCTTATCTTTGAGATACTTGGAAAAATCGCATTTGTCAAGGTCCTCTATCTTATATTAAAATATAATATTATTAATTTCCTGGAGATCGACTAATTTATTAGAAAGAATTTTTAAAATATAGAATCTAAATGCCTAATTCGAAATTATTTTGGTAAAGCCCTTATTAACAATCTGAAACAATCCTCAGCTGAAGTTTCGGATTTTCTTACTTTAACGATTGACATCTGCCTGTGAGGATTATATTCCTCACATGCATTAAACGGCGAGCCCCACAGACGTGGATTCTGACTGCACTATCCTTACCTTAATCAATCCCACTTTTATGCTCTTTGATACATTGATATCCCCTGTCAATGGTAATGCTACATTTCAGGGAAAGGGGAAATGTAGCTTTCCCTTGGGTTTCATTCATGTGTAAGGAGCAATAAATGAAAGTACCCATTGTCTCTTTCTCTTATAACTGAATCAGTGGAATGCCCATCAACTCGGGTTTGTATTTTAATTGGTGAGGGAAAATAGCATATGGGGAGGAGTTGTAAATCATTAATCTGTTATTTTCTTACCATCTCCCTTGTGTGTCACCCCCCATAGTCCATTCTAGTTATCAACTGCTATTACATATTTGTTTATGACTTCAGGCTTTCCTAAAATTCTAAATATTTATATCTTGAAAATAGATGAACTTTAAAAGAGTATATGATATTTAAAAAAAATAAAAAAATTGATATTAGAAAGGATAAAATGTATTATATATTATTAAATATAATATTTGGATCTATTATATCTTTATCTGCCATTTTGTTAATGGTTGTGTTACTTCTATTGATACCGATAATATATAGAATTAATGCCCTATCCATATTTTATTTTAAAAGTTCCACCGATTATCTAATTGTTACTGGTTTGATTATCTCAATTCTGGTTATTATATCGTCTGTTATATATTTAAATAAAAACATCAGGAAATTATCGCTAGAACTATCAAAAGCAAAGGACATAAAAGATACCTCTCGGGTAGAAGATCTTTATAATCCAGATCAAGAAATTCTGAAATACCTTGATGAGGGAGAGAAGAGAGTTTATTTATTGCTCATTGACTCAGGAGGTTCCTTGCTACAAAAGGATTTAGTTGGACTGGATGATTTTTCGAGGGCAACCATATCAAGAATTATCGATAAACTTGAGAAGAAAGGGATAATTGAAAAAATCAGGCACGGATCTACAAATAAGATAATTTTGAAAAGGTTCTCCAGGTAACCTTTTCAGGTGTTTGCATCACTTTTCATTCAACCTTTATTAGCAATTTCATCATAATAGTAAATAGGTGAAAAAATGAAAAATAGAAATAATATGATGAGTATCTTCTGGATATTCTTTGTGATCATCTTAGTGATACTGATGGCAGCGATTGCTATGGGGATCATTTTTTCAGCAAGATATCCAGTATACGGATATGGTATGATGGGAGCCGCGCCTGGAATGTGGTTCTTTGGGGGTATATTTATGATTATACCGCTAATATTGTTTTTTCTGTTCATTTATTGGATAATATCAGCTGTATCAAATCACCCCATATCTGGAACATACTATGACGAACATTCAGATAAGGATGCGGCATTAGTCATCCTAAATGTAAGATATGCCAAGGGAGAAATAACCTCTGAACAATACCAGAAAATGAAGGATGAAATATTGAAAAGATGAGAATATGAAGATTAATAATTTATTTATTATATTTGTATCTTTTTTGCTGGTTGCTATTTTAATTTCAGTTTCATTTCTTTATATGAATAATTTGAATAATACTTCCAGCATCAGCAAACAGTCACTACTGGAAATTCAACAGAAGGAACTTGCGGAATTTTCAAGAACTAGTTCTGGTACCATTTATGTCAATAATAGTTCAACCTTGCTTGTTGAGCAGTCCCCAGCCATGGGAAGTATGAATTCGTCTCCACAAGAATATTTTGTTATAGATGGACTGGTAAATCCTACCAT
>JAGDXO010000054.1 GCA_023256615.1 Thermoplasmata archaeon | reverse complement strand
AACAATAAAAATTAATATTGATGCCTTAATAACGGTTAATGGAAGATCCGGCTTCTAAGTATTTTTCTTGTTCAAGTCAGGAAAGGGCTATATTTGAGGCTGGTATAAAATTGGGCTCCATTTACCATCAATACACAGGCATACCAATAAATGAAAGCAATGTGGACCTTCTTGAAAGGGCTATAGAGAGAGCAGTAAAAGTGCAGCCTTTTGTAGAGGAAGTAAATATTAAGATAGATAGGAATAAGGTTGGAAAGAATCAATCTTCTTACAAATACAAGACACTCACAGGCGATATGCTCAATGTCTCTCTTACAATAAATTACGAAGGGTCTAGAGTTGAAGGAAGTATGCATTATGTTGAGGAGATGGATTATCCACTCATGACCTTCAGGGTGATAAAGTAATGATGGTTAAAGTATCTCTTGCAGGACTGCCAGGTGTGGGAAAAACTCAGACACTTCTTAAAACAATTGAAATTTTAGAAAAGGAAGGCAATGTTATTGGGGGCATTATAACGGAAAAGGTATTTGAAGATAAAGAACCAGCTGGCCTAAAGGTGGTAGATTGGCACTCAAAGGATTCGATTATATTTGCTCATAAGAGTATTAATTCAAGGATAAGAATTGGAAAATTTGGTGTTGACCTGAAGGCATTTGATCAGGTTGCAATTCCTGCAGTTAAATGGGCAAAGGATAATGCCAATATCATAGTAATAGACGAGATTGGCAAAGTTGAACAGGAAAGCAAGCAATATACAGATTTGGTGAAGGAAGTTCTGGAAATGGACAGAATGATGATAATTACACTGCATAAAAAGGGTAGAAACCCATTGCTTCAAGAAGTCAAGAAGAGGGACGATATAAGGAATCTCGAGGTCACACAGATAAATAGAACTTTGCTTCCATATAAGATAGTGCAGTTATTGAAAGGAGAGGAAACTTGATTATAAGAGAAGGATCATTGAACCTGGAAATACTGAAAGGGTTTGAAAAGGGTCCAGGTGCTAGAGGAGATGGTTTCTACAACAGGGAGATGCAAACCTCAAGAGACTTTACTGTTTCTATTCTCAAAATAATTGGGAGGGGAAATGCCCTAGATTCCATGGCTGGGACAGGAATCCGGGGTTTGAGAATTGCTTTAGAAGCAGGTTGGAATGTTGTAGTTAATGACATAAACAAAAAAAATGTTGAAATAATTGAAAGGAATGCAAATGAGAATAATATCAATGTAGAAATCTGGAACAAAAATTTTTTTTCTGCAGTGTCTGAAAAGAAATGGGACTATATAGATATAGATCCGTATGGCAGTCCATCAGGATTTATTGAAGCAGCTATTTTCAATTTAAAAAATAATGGTATAATTGGAGTTACAATGACAGATACGGCCAATTTAGAAGGAAAATCTCTGAAGAAAGGATTTAGAATTTATGGAGGAATCTCACAGAGAGGTATTTATTCAAGGGAACTTGCTACCAGAATTTTCTTAGGCTACATATTGAAAAGGGGCGCATCATTAGGTTATGGTGGTACTCCATTACTTGTTATAAGGGAAAAACATTACATAAGGGCGTTTGTAAGATTCAAAAAGGGATCAGGCGTTTCAGATAAAATTCTGGAGAAAATTCATGAATCAACAGTAGATGAAAAGAAGGTTGGTCCCTTATACATGGGGGAGCTATATAATAAAGAAGTTATATCTTCTATAGATAAAAATGGCCTCTCAACCAACTCAATAAAGTTACTTGAAAGGTTTTGGAATGAGGATCTAATGTTTCTCTTTTTCACAAATAGTAGGGGGACGGAAGAATTAAACATGGATATGATAATAAATAAACTTAGAGAAAATGGCTTTAAAGCCGGTAAGACAAATTTTTACGAAAAGGGTATAAAGACGAATGCGAGTCAGGATGAATTCAAAAATATAATATATAATTTATAAAATAATTAATTATTAATACAACAAATTTATGTAATTGTGAGCATTTCGCTTTTAACAATGAAGGGATATCTTAGGCTTTTGAGACCTGTCAATGCTATAATGGCATCTCTTGGTACTGTTATAGGAGGAATTGTAGCACTAGAAAGTGTAAAGGCCCTTCTGAATTATAAACTTTATATAGCCACACTTGCCGTATTTTTCGTATTGATGGCTGGGAACATAATAAATGATTATTTTGATCTTGAAATAGACAGAATAAATCATCCGAATAGACCATTGCCCTCAGGTGAAATATCTAAGGGAGTCGCCAGGAATATTGCGATAATATTCTTCATTATAGGTATTATTTTATCATTTTTACTCAACAATATAATACAGATGGTTATTGTTATTCTTGCAATAGCTCTTTTAATATTTTACGAATGGAAGGCAAAAGCCTCGGGTTTGATAGGCAATATAATAATATCATTCCTAGTAGGTCTGGTCTTTATATTCGGGTCAATTTCAATCAGGTTTTCATATATAGTGGTTATACTAGCTTTAATGGCCATATTGGCTAATCTTGCTAGGGAAATAGTTAAAGATGTAGAGGATGTAAAAGGAGATGTAAATAGGAAAACCTTGCCGAAAAAGATAGGAACTAAACTGAGCATCATTTCAGCGGCTTTCTTTATATTTGTTGCAATTTCATTATCTCCGGTACCATATCTTTATTTTGGGTGGAAAGGATGGTATATTGGCGTGGTATCCATTGCAGATTTACTATTTGTTTTTGCAGCTGTTTACTCTTTTTCCAACCAATCCAAAGGCCAAAATTTCATTAAGTTGGCGATGATTATGGGGCTTATAGCATTCTTGGTGGGGGGTATATTATGATACTTGAAAATATAAAATACGGCAGGATGAGACACCTTACTCTAATAGATCCAGAGAAGAATTATTCTGGGGATATAGAAGAAATTCTGGACAGGATAGATAAGGCAGGAACAGACGGAATTCTGGTTGGAGGTTCTACGGGGACTAACCAGACAAATGTGGATATAACTGTCAGAAAGATTAAGGAGCATACAAAAAAACCAGTAATTTTATTTCCCTCTCATCCCGGTGCGGTGTCGCTCAATGCTGATGCGATCTTATATCTTAGCCTTTTAAATTCAGAATCACTGGATTACGTTATTGGGTACCAGGTACTATCCTCAAGACTATTGAAAAAGACAAGAATGGAAGTAATATCCGTTGCATATTTAGTATTTGAACCTGGAATGACTGTTGGAAGAGTAGGAAAAGCTAAATTGATTGGCAGGAGTGATTGGGAGACTGCACTATCTTATGCAAATGCTGCCGAGCTTATAGGATTTCAAGCAATTTACATGGAAGCAGGATCCGGAGCAGCTCAAAGTATAGATCCAGATGTTGTTAGAAAGGTAACTGAAGATGTTACAGTGCCAGTTATAGTGGGTGGAGGAATAAGGGATGCAGATACTGCAAAAAGTATGATGGAGGCCGGGGCCGCAAGTATTGTGACCGGTACCATAGGTGAGCAAGATCCTGCTAAACTTGTTGAAATAGTAAGAACAATTAAAGGTTAAAATTCTGACTCTATCTTCTGAAGATTCATTTTTGCCTTTGAATTAGTAGGATCAAGAGAAAGAGCCTTCTCAAGGTCTGCAATTGCAGTTGCCTTATCACCTTTCAATGAATACGCAAGCCCCCTGTTAACGTAATAATCAGCATCATGAGGACTCAGATTTATAGCTTTGTTGTAGTATTCTATTGCCCTATCATAGTCTTTAGAATAGAAATATGCATTACCAAGGTTCACGTAGGCCTCTAGATAAAGATCATCCATTTCTATACTTTTCTTCAAATACTCTATAGCTTTATCATATTTCTTTGTCTCTAAAAATATACTTCCTAAATTGAAGTATATGTCCTGATCTTGATGTCCTTCTTCAATCAACTTTTCTAGAATTTCTATTGCCTTATCGTATTTTCCCCCATGAAAATAAGCAACTGCAAGGTTAAAACGGGTTTCATAATCATCCTTGTCGATCTCAAGTGCCTTTTCAAAATTCTCTATAGCGTCTTTGTATTTTTTAAGTGAAAGATATCTTGAACCTCTATCGAAGTATACCTCAGCCTTCTCTACCTTTTTGTTTCCTTCTTTATTATCGTCATTCTTTTCTATTTTAAAATCCATTATAAACGTTATAATAAAATAATAATAAAATATTTGTCTCTTTTATAGGGACATTTCTTTCAAGGTTTCGAGAACTTTCTGCTCAAATACTTTAACATCTTCTTCTGATGCAATTAGTGGAGGCCTTAGTCTTATTGTCTTTTCAGCTGCTTTAAGCGTCATAACTCCTTTTGAATACAGCTTGTTGTAGAAATCGTCCCTTGTCTTTTCATCTTTCAGGTCAAATGCATCCATGAATCCTCTTCCTCTTGGATTCTGTACAAGTTTCGGATACTTGTTGTAAATGTTGTTAATGGTTTCAACCAGGATTTTTCCTACCCTTTCCGTATTTTGAAGTAGTTTTTCCCTTTCCATTATCTCCAGATATTTCTTGGCCCTGACCATATCTGCAAGATTTCCACCCCATGTGGAATTAATCCTGCTGGGGACCTTGAAAACATTATCTTCAACTTCATCTATTTTCTTTCCTACTAAGATACCACATACCTGTGATTTCTTACCGAATGCTATAATATCCGGTTCAATACCGAAATGCTGATGTGCCCACCATTTGCCTGTAATTCCCATGCCTGATTGCACCTCATCTACTATGAAGAGAGAATCATTCTCATGGACTATCTTGTATGCCTGCTGTATGAACTCCTTCCTGAAATGATTGTCTCCTCCCTCTCCCTGTATGGGTTCCATTATGAAAGCTGCCACATCGTCCTTGTATTTTTCAAAGTAACCCTGCATCTGAGAAAGAGCCTGCTCTTCCAACTTTTCAACTTCCTCAAGGGATTTTGCATCCATCGGAAATCTTATCTTTGGGTTTATAACTCTTGGCCAATCGAATTTTGGAAAATATTGTGTCTTCCTGGGATCATAGGTATTAGTGAGCGATAAGGTATAACCACTCCTCCCATGAAAAGCTTCCTTTAAATGCATGATCTTTGTTCCTTTTTCCTCTTTCATCCCTTTTTTAAAATTTTTCTTTATTTTCCAATCAAATGCTGCTTTCAGCGCATTCTCAACTGCAAGTGCCCCCCCGTCTATGAAGAACATATATTTCATGTATGAAGGTGTTGCAGTTTTTGAGAAGGTATCTACAAATTCTGCCATTTGAACTGTATATATATCAGAATTTGTAACCTTATTCAATGCGGCAATTTGCAAATCCTTCAGGAACTCGGGATCAAACATATCTGGATGATTAATTCCCACCGGGTTAGAAGCAAAAAAACCAAAGAAATCAAGTATATCCCTGTTAAACCTTGAATCGTGAAGGATCATTCCCTTGCTCTTTTCAAGGTCAAGTACCATATCAAATCCATCGGCAAGCATCCTTGATCCAATGATCTTATGGACATCCTTTGGGGTTATCCTCTCAAATGACATCATACAACAAAATTGCTTTTAAAAATAAATATTTTTGGTAATTTTAAAATTATTTATACATTTAAATAAAACAAATTATTTATTTATTTGGCATTCCCTACTTATGATTTTATCCGAGATAGCGTTTGAAAAATTATTCAAAAACTTGGTTATGAACTCGTCTGTCTGGACTTTTCTGCCTATTTCGTGTTCAATGGAAGTCATAATGTTAGGATCAAAATCACATGGATTTATATAAGAAAATTTTTTTAGATCGGTATTTACGTTTACTGCTATACCGTGGAGTGTGGAAAATCCCTTTAGTGCAAGTCCTATGGAGCATATCTTTCTGCCATTTGTCCAAACTCCCGTCTCCTTAAAAAGTCTGCCCTCGGATTTAAGTCCATAATCAGACAGGGTGAGATTTACAGAATCCTGTATTTTAAGAATCAAATCTTTAACATTGAAACCTCTCTCGTTAAGTTTGAAAATAAAGTAAAAAACTATTTGCCCTCTGCCATGATAAGTTAAAGCACCCCCTCTTTCAACTTTTATTATAGGGACAGAATAGTTCTTTTCATTCTCAGAATTAAAATGAATCCCTGCCGTATAGGTATCTTCATGTTCAGTAACTATTATCGTATCCGGAATAATATCATTATTTCTCATTTCATTGAGTTTTCTTTGAAATTCTAGGCATTTTTCATATTGAGAAGGAATGCAAATCTGTACTTCAATCACGTTTAGAAAAGGAAATCAAATTATTATAATTTCAGTATTTGTTATTCTGTTATTATTATATATATTTATGAGATATTTTCAATGGTAAAAGAATTTATATTTAGAAAGGTTTATCGTGATACCCTTCGAGTGATACGATGGCAGATCAAAACGAGAATATAAAATATATAGTTAGACTTGCGAGCACGAACCTTGATGGAACTAAGCCGGCAATATACGCGCTAAGCAATATTAAGGGAATTGGTTATAGGACTGCAGAGGTCCTCCTTAAGAAACTTGGTATACCAAGGGATATAAAGCTTGGCGAAATTGACGATCAGAAGCTTGATGAGATCAAGGATGCTATTGAGAAAAAATATGGAGAGATTATTCCTAAGTGGGCACTAAACCACAGGAATGATATTCAAACAGGTGAAGACCTCTTGAAAGTTGGACCCGACTGGGAGGTAGCTGTTTCTGATGATGTAAACAGAATGAAAAGGATAAGAAGTTATAAAGGAATCAGGCATGAAAGAGGGAAAAAGGTTAGGGGTCAAAGAACAAGATCAAATGGAAGAAAAGGACTCGCCGTGGGTGTAGTGAAGAAGAAAGAGGCACCAGCTGCGGGTGAGAAGAAGGAAGGAGCATAAGGGTGAGTTGAATGGGAGATACAAAAAAGATAAGGAAGAAGTTTGAAACACCAAGGCATCCTTTCGAAGGTGCAAGAATAAAATCTGAAAATAAGATACTTGGAAAATATGGGCTAAAAAATAAAAGGGAATTGTGGAAGGCCGAATCAGAATTGAGGAAATACAGAGGAAATGCAAGGGATCTTCAGGCAAGTCTTAGACTGGGTGATAAGAAAGCCCAAGAACTAATGAGGAGTATAGTATCCAAACTATCAAGATATGGAATACTTTCGGAGAATGCAACTGCCGATGATATTCTTGCTCTCAACGTCGAATCATTTTTGGATAGGAGATTGCAGACCCTGGTATTCAGGAAAGGACTTGCTAAAACACCAAATATGGCTAGGCAATTAATTGTCCACGGTCACATAGTCGTGGGAGATAGAAAGGTAACAATACCAAGTTTTAAGGTGCTAAAAGAGCAGGAAGAACTTATTGGATATGCACCAAATTCACCATTTGCAAATGAGCTTCATCCTATGAGAGCTGGAGCCCAAAATGAAACTCAGGAGGCGAACTGATGGGAAAATTAGGAGTAGTTAATATATATGCATCCCAAAATAATACTGTTATAACTGTAACGGATATCACAGGCGCAGAAACATTGGCTAAAGCATCAGGAGGTATGGTCGTTAAGGCAGATAGGGATGAAAGTTCTCCTTATGCAGCCATGAAAGCTGTAGATATAATTGTAGAAAAATTAAGGGAAAAAGAAGTAACTGATGTAGTTATCAAGATAAGGGCACCTGGAGGAGCTAAAAGCCATAATCCTGGACCCGGGGCTCAGGCTGCGGTTAGAGCACTTGCCAGAGCTGGGATAAAAATTGCCAGGATAGAAGATGCTACACCTGTCCCCCACGATGGTACAAAGAAGAAAGGGGGCAAGAGGGGAAGAAGGGTATGACCCAGAACATAAAAATAATTGAAGAAGGAAGTACCCACATCACATTCGAAATATCGGATGTCACACCGGCATATGCAAATATGTTAAGAAGGACCCTGATAAATGATATCCCCAAGTTAGCAATTTCAAAGGTTAATTTCCATCACGGAGAAATTAGGCAGGGAGAGGATAAGGTTTATTCATCATCCACATCGCTATTCGATGAGGTAATTGCTTCAAGGCTTGGCATGATACCTTTGCCCACTGATTTATCTATGAACGAACGTGAATCATGCTCATGTGGAGGTCAGGGTTGTCCATTATGCACAGTGAACTATAGCATTTTTGCAGTTGGACCAAAAGTTGTTACGAGCGGAGATCTTGTGCCATTGGGGGATGCAAAGTTTGCCCCAGTTGATAAGGATATACCAATTGTAGAACTGAATGAAAGACAAGCAATAATGCTTGATGCGGAGGCTTATATGGGCCGTGCAAAAGATCACGCTAGATTCCAGGTGGCAATAGGAGTTGCTTACAGATACCATAGAGAATTAACTGTTTCAAAAAGGGAACCCGATATTGAAGAAATAGTTGAGAAAGCACCAAAAAACGTAATATCTCAGGATGACAATGAAATCACTTTCACGACAGATTATCCTTCTAAGTATATTGCAAAATTATACAGAATGGATTCACTGAAAATCAAAGAAGATGATACGAGATTCATATTCCATTTTGAGACAGACGGGAGCCTTACAGCTAGAGAAGTACTTACATATGCACTTGATAGAATAAAGAATAGATTGTCATTTCTAAGGGAACAGGTACCTGGAGAATAAATATATACGAATTTGCATGGGTAAGCAATGGTCCTTGATAATCTAGCTAAAAGCCTTCGGGACGCACTAAAGAAAATTACGAAAAGTTCCTTGGTAGATGAGAAATTAATAGATGAAATTGTTAAGGAAATGCAGAGGGCACTACTCCTTTCAGATGTTGACGTAAATTTAACGCTTGAGCTAACATCTAGGGTTGAGAGGAGAGCAAAGGAAGAACCGGTCCCCAATAACTCTAACCCAAGGAATCATCTGATTAAAATAATATATGAAGAACTTTTGAAAATACTCGGGAAACCCAGGGAATTTAAAGTTAAGCCAGCAACCATAATGCTTGTTGGTCTTTATGGGCAGGGAAAGACTACGAGTGCAGGAAAACTTGCCAAATTTTATTTGAAGCACGGTCTCAAGGTTGTACTAATAGCAGCAGACACTCAAAGATTGGGGGCTTTCGAGCAGTTGCAACAGGTAGCACAGTCGGTAGGAGCTGATTTCTTCGGCATTTATGGTGAAAAGAACAGTTCCAAGATAGTTAAAGAAGGTCTTTCTAAATATAAAGACTGGGACGTAAAGATCATTGATACCAGTGGGAGAAATGCAATAGATAACAATTTGACCAAAGAAATAATGGATATATATGAGATATCCAGAGCAGATGAAGTTGTTCTCGTTCTGGATGCAAGCGTAGGTCAACAAGCAGGAAAACAGGCCAAGGCATTTAACGATGCCGTTAAGATTACAGGTGTTTTTCTATCCAAACTGGATGGAACCGCGAAGGGAGGCGGTGCACTTAGCGCAGTTGCATCAACTGGAGCCCCTATATTGTTTATAGGAACTGGAGAGCACATGGACGATATGGAATATTTTAATCCAGCAAGATTCCTTTCAAGGCTCTTGGGCATGGGTGATTTTGAAACACTTATGTCAACTGCTAAAGAGATGCAGGAAAACATAGATGAAGAAGCAATGGAAAAAATGGCCAAAGGCAAATTTACACTGAAGGAGATGTATGATGTATGGGATCAGATGTCAAAGCCAGGGCTTTTCAAGAAGCTGTTTGATTCACTTCCTATGGCAAAAATACAGCAAAAGGAAGTTGATGATGAATTTTTTTCAAGTTCAGAAACCAAGATAAAGAGATATAAAATAATAATGGATTCAATGACTTATTTCGAAATGGAAAATCCTGATATTATCAAGGGGACAAGAATTGATAGAATCTCAAGAGGTGCTGGAGTAGACACTTCCGATGTCAAAGAACTTTTGAAGGATTATAAAAGAATGAAGGACATGGTAAAAAATCTTAAAAGCAACAGAAGAATATTGAATGTAATGAAAAAGCAGATGAAAGGCGGTCTCCCTGAGAATCTAGGTGATCTTGGCAATCAATGAATATACCTCTCATATATACCCTGAGAATGCTGATATTTTAAATTCCTATAAATAAGCGCATTTTCTATTGCCATTTTTTCTATATCATCTCCGCATCTGACAATTTTTGCAGGGGAGCCAACTGCAAGACACTTCTTTTCTATAACCATACTTGAGGTAACAAGAGCTCCGGCCCCTACCACTGCTCCATCTTCTACCTTTGATCCTGATAGCAAAATGGCACCCATGCCTATGATCACGTTATTCCCTACTATAGAGCCGTGAACTATGGCGCTATGCCCAACAGAAACATTGTTGCCTATTTTAGTACAATTTTCCCTATCAGTATGAACAACCACATTATCCTGAATGTTACTACCTTTGCCCAGATATATGGAATTCTGATCTGCTCTCAGCACTGCCCCATAAAGCACAGCAGAATCATCATCAATTGTCACATCACCTATAAGAGTTGCATTATAGGCAATAAATACATTTTTACCTATTTTCAAATCCTTCACCCATTTCTATAAGTGACATTCTCTCAGCTTTGATTATCTTTTCTCCATTTAATTCTATCATTGTATTATTTTTTCTCAGCTTACCGTCAATTCTTATTCTTCCCTCTCTAATGATAATCCATCCTTTCCCTGAAACAGGAACTTCTTTGTTTCTAAGTATTCTGAGGAATGACGATCTCTCTCCCCTAATAAGCGACCCAAAGTCAAAATCATCTCTATTTGAATATGATTTTACGACTTCTTCGTAGTCCTTAGCGCTGTCAACAGATTTCCAGAATCCCTGATATTTGAGACCTGCAATTTGTCCCTCTTTTGCAAGGACAGGGAAAACAGATTTTTCAATATCCTTATCTTGATATTCCCTTTCAAGAAATCTCCTAATTTCCTTCCTGATAAGGTAATAGCCTGCATTTATATAATGATTCAAAATTGGTTTCTCCTGAAATTCAACGACCTCTTTACCCCTTACTTTAACAATACCGAATGGGCTGATCATTTTGACGAGCACCATTGAAAATATTTTATCATGCTTTTTTGAAAAATCAATTAAATCAATCATATCCATATCACAGATTGTATCACCATTTCTAAGTATAACATCGTCGTCCACATTATCGAAAAGATTTCTTATAGCCCATAATGTTCCCATTGGTTTTTCCTCTTCAAAATAATGTATGTTGATTCCATAAAATGAATTTCCATATCTCTCCTTTATTACCTCCTTCTTGAATCCTATCAAGAGGTAAACATCCTTAATTCCAGCGCTACCAAAATCCATTAATTGTCTGTCAAGGATCGTGTAGTTTTCCTTAAGTTTTAGCATGGTTTTCGGAATATTTTCTGCAACGGACTGCATTCGTTTTCCATATCCTCCGGTAAGTATTGCACCAATCACAGATACACATTTTATACAATACCATAAATTTTTCCCGGGAATTTCAGGTTACTATGTGCAGATCTTCACCACAGAAACTGCAATGTCCTGAATTATCAAAAAACTTCCTTTTAATTGAAAAACCTTCCCTTTCAACGACAAGTCTCCCACATCTGGGGCAGTAAGTATTTTCAAGTTTGCTTCCTGGGACATTGCCCAAATAGACGAACTTCATACCTTCATCCTTTGCCATCCTGTAGTGGTCTTCTAAAACACTTATGGGCGTCGGAGGGACCTCACTCATCAGGTAATCAGGATGAAACCTTGTAAAGTGAAGAGGAACATTCTCACCAAGGTTCAATTTAATCCACGATACCAGTTGCCTGGCATCCTCAATATTGTCGCCAATTCCTTCCACAGGTACTATTAGATCCGTTAACTCAATGTGTATTCCCTTTTCTTTCAATGATTTTAATGTTTGAAAAACGGGATCGTAAGATTTAATGTTTATGTATTTCCTTGCAAAGGAATCATTTGCATTTCCCTTAAAATCCACTGTAATAGCATCAAGGAAAGATGAAACATAATCCACAGCCTCCCTGCTTAAATAACCATTGGAGACAAAGGTGTTAAAACCTTTTACTTTTTTTATTTCAGCAGCAATGTCTCTTGCATATTCTGCAAAAATCGTAGGCTCATTATAGGTATAAGATGCCCCATCGGCTCCATATTCCTTAAGGATTTTTCTTGCATCTTCGGGATAAAGTGAGTACCCCTCCACAGTTCTTCTCTGCGATATATCGTAATTCTGGCAGTATTTGCACATCCAGTTACATCCTGTGGTTGATATTGAAAGTACTCTTGATCCCGGCTTAAAATGAAATAGGGGTTTTTTCTCTATTGGATCTATATTCATGGAGGCAGTCAAACCCCACGACAGGAGATACAATTTTCCTCCTACATTTTTTCTTATACCACAAAAACCAATCTGTCCGTCCTTTAAAACGCAATATCTATTGCATGCAGTGCAGACTACCCTCCCATCTATTTTTTCATAAAGAGAAGCCTCTTTCACAATTATAATAATGAAAATTGAAATAATAACCTTCCTTTGTTTAAAATTACTTTATCTATAAAGTTCTTCATTTTTTTATTTGAGTGGAGATTCAGAATAATGGATAAGAAACTTTATTTATGAAGTTTAAAATTGACTATTATGAAATTTGAGAGAATCTATAATATCAAAAAAAGGGAACCGGATTATTATATTATTTTAATAGATGGCCTATGGCCAAGGGGGATTAAGAAGGAACTCGTTGATTTATGGATGAAAGAAATAGCTCCATCTGATGAACTAAGAAAGTGGTATTCGCATAGGGATCAAAGATGCCAAGAATTCAGGGAAAGGTATATACAGGAATTAGGTAAGAAGGGAGACCTAATCAATAAATTAATAGATATTTCAAGATCAAAGAATATCATTCTTGCATACGCTTCCAAGGATGACTGCAATAATGCCACTGTTCTAGAAGAATATATTAGAGATTTATATGGGCCAGAATACCTTCAATAATTCTATTGTAACACCGAAGATTATAGCAATATATAGAACAAGCTTAGGATCCATAACAGGACCTAAATCCTCCTCTTCATCGAAATAACGAATCAATCCAGCTGCCGACTGGAATCCTGAACCTTTTTTCTGTTCTGCCACTAAAACGCTAATGATAAAAGGTAATTTAATCTTTTTCTATAATATCCAATAGAATTTCTATAATAACATGTAAATAATTATTAAAAATTCAGAAAATGAATAAAAAACTTTTCAATTAAAATTGAATTTTAAACTAAAACTTTAAAAAAGTATTTACTAAATATTTTTATTTAGCTTAATATTATAAGATGGATGAACCATATTTATGGGTTAGTTTCATCTGAAGCTCAAAGAATTTTAAATATTATTGAGAAAGGTGAAAAAAATATTTTTATAGAAGTTGAAGATAATTATTTGAAGGGCCTGATTATAGACGAGATCATAAACAGCAATAAGTTAAGAAAAGCTATTTTCATAAGAGAGGAGGCTCGTGATTATGAAACATTCATTAATGATTTACAGAAAAGACTGGAGGAATCCTTCAGAAAATTGACCCGAGGGGCATCTTTTTCTTTATCAAATAACAAATCTGATTCAAGGAAGGTTGAAGTCATTAAATTGATAGAATATATTTCAAAATATGCAAACTTAATATTAATTATAGAAAAACTTGAGGAGGCTAAGAAATCACTAATCGACCTCATTGAGGGTATGACCTCATTGTCAACAGAAACGAAAGTGGTGACAGTAATATTTGCAAATTCAAAAAATTACAATACGGAGAACCTACAAGAAATAAGCAGAATCAAGAATTCTAAAAATTTTGAATATTACAAGGTAAGAAATTTGAACTTTGAAGAATATGAAGACATCCTTCAAAAGGAATATTTCCTTCCACTTGATATATTGCTGGAATTATATGAAAGATCAGAGGGGTCTCTGGAATATACATATTCTGAACTTTCTATACTGAGAAGCAAAAGATACATAGACGACATTGGCAGATGGTCGGGTGGAAACAAAATACCAGATGAAATTCCACGTGGATTTAATGAAATGATATCATATAGATACAAAATATTAGATGATAATAAGAAGGATTTATTGAGATGGCTTTCAATGCTTGAGGAAGGAATTGAAGCTGAAACCCTTAAAAAAATTAGTGGTTTAAATGAAAATCAGTTCATAAATGCCCTGGAGGGACTTAATGAATCAGGAATAGTGAAGATAAATGGAAATAATGTAATTTTCGAAGATAAAAAAATGATGAATTTTATCAGGTCTTCAATTTCCGAATATTCTAAAACATCCATGGCAAAAATAATATTGAATAATATTGATGAGGAGTCCCCATCATTTGTAGAAATTCTAATGGAAGCCAAGGAATTTGATAAAGCAGAGGAAGTGATAATAAAATACACTGACAGAATTTCAAGCAGGAATATAAATAGAAATCAGAGCTTGATCGAATCTCTACTCCGATACAGAAGGTCAGAAAGACTACTCAGGAGATATGCAAGATTATTGCTGTACCAGGGATACAAAAATGAAGCAAATGAAGTCTTAAAGGAAATAGAAGAAAAATACAAAGAACCATCGTCAGGATTCTATGCTCTTAAGGCCTGGGCTATGGGAATAGATGAATTAAGTCATATTGATGATTTATTGGAAAAGGCCAAGGATCCAACAGATAAGAACTGGATTATTTTCTACAAGGTGTATAACCTATGGCAGAAAGGAGAAATTGAAGAAGCTGTTAAAGTTGGTCAAGAGCTTATCAATTCATGTGATTCAATCCAGATAAGGGGCGAGGCACTAAGAATCATGGGAAATATTGCACTTGATAATGAGGAATATGAAAAGGCTATAGATTATTACGAGAAAGCTAGGATAATATCAGAAAATATAGGTGATTTCAGGAACCTGTCAAGAATTCTAAGCAATGAGTCAAATGTATATTTCGCAAAAGGGGAAGAAGAAAAGGCATTTGAATATATGCGCAAATCCAAGGCTATAGCAAAAGAGAATTTTGATATCCCTGTATATGTTATAATTGATTATAATCAAGCAATCGCAGAATATGATTATCAGCTTATAAGCTATGATCAATTAGTAAAGAAACTCGAGAGAATGGAAAATATAGTTATGAAATATGGAAGTCCAACGCTTATTCAAAATTATTTATTGACACTCGCCTCAATTCATTTGTTCTCTCTTGAATTTAAAGGATTTAATGAATACATAAATAAGGCAGAGCGTGAAATTAACAAAAGAGGAAACAAATTCCAGGCAGGAAGAATGGAAATTCTCAAGGCACTTCAGGAAACTATATTGGGCAAGAAGACAAATATAAGAATTGAAGATATAAATCAGCTCAATTCACTTGATTATGTAGTCATCAAAATCCTGCAGAATGAGATAGATGAGGCCTATAAATTTACAGCAAGACTTCCAGATGAGAACGAAAGCATATTTTTCAAATCTTTAATCAGGATAATGAGAGGAGAAAATACAGATAATATTAAAATGGAAATGGAAAAATTTTTACAGAGGCGGAGTATATTCTCTGATTTTCTTAGAGATTTGTTTAACATTAGAGCTAATGGAATAATTGACTATGAAAAATATATTAGGAGTGGAAATGCTCTTACTCTTATAGCAGTGGGGAAGATTTTAAAAGAAGGAGAAAGGGAAATAATTATAGATATGTTGAAGAAAAAGAAGAATGTAGATGTGTCACATTTATTAAGATAAATTAGTTTATTACTAAAAAATATAATCTATTTGGGATATTTTTTTAAACTTTGATGGCATAAGGTATGAAAGGCGAAACCATGAAAAAAGATCTAAATTTAATGGTTGCTGGACCTCAAGGTAGTGGTATAAATTTTACATCCGATACCTTTGCAAAGGTCATGAGCAGACAGGGATTTTATGTATTCACAAATGCTGAACTTTTTTCAACAATAAAGGGAGAGCATTCATACTTCAGAGTTAGAGTGAGCGATTCCGAAATTGCAAGCTATTCGAAAAGAGTTGATATTTTAATCCCCCTCGACTCCAAAAGTATCATATTACATAAGGACGAAGTCTCCGATAACGGAGTGATACTCTCTGAGGATAAGATTGATGATAATAGATATGAAGCTCTACAATACAGAGAAATTTTACAGAAAGTGGCAGCCAAATTCAACAAGAATTTATCAGAACTGAATGTTATGAAAAATACTGTTGCACTTGCAGCTGCTGTCAAAATGGCCGGAATAGCGTCAGAGGAACTGAAGAAGGTAATATCGGAAAATTTTGCAACGAGAAAAAATATTGCAGAAATGAATAATGCTGTTGTTGATGAAGTTTATGCTTCATTTAACAGCAAGAAGTCTTTCAATCTTCCAAAAGTAACAAAATCTAAAAGGATGCTTATAAATTCTGCCGAGGCAGTAGGTATGGGGAAAGTCATATCTGGTTTAAAGTTCCAGTCATACTATCCAATCACCCCTGCAAGTGATGAATCAAACTATCTTGAAAGTATAATGGATAAATACGGATTCGTAGTAGAGCAAACCGAGGATGAAATAGCTGCTATAAATATGGCCATTGCCGCAGCAAACACAGGTTTAAGGTCCGCCACAAGCACATCGGGCCCTGGTTTTGATTTGATGGTAGAAGCATTATCATATGCCGGAATGACTGAAACTCCCGTCGTTATATTCTATTACCAAAGAGCTGGGCCATCTACAGGTATGCCTACAAGGCACGAGCAGGGAGACATAAAATTTGCATTGACTGCAGGTCACGGAGAATTTCCAAGGGTAGTTATAGCTCCCGGAGACCACACAGAATCATTTTACGATACTGTGGAGTCATTTAACATTGCTGAACATTACCAACTTCCTGTTATAGTTCTCTTAGATAAATCAATGGCCATGAGCAATACGACTACTGAGATATTTGATACATCTAAAGTTAGAATAGATAGAGGAAAACTGATTTTGCAGGAAACATCAAATTATTTGAGATATAAACTGACAGATGATGGAATTTCCCCAAGATCAGTTCCTGGAATCAAAGGAGGAATCATAACTGTAGCAGGAGATGAACACGAAGAAGATGGGCATATTTTCTCAGAAGATCCTGATAACAGGATTACGATGATGAATAAGAGAATGAACAAGATGAATCTTGTTTTGAAGGAAATCCCGGAGGAACTTAAAGTAAAATTCTATGGTAAATCAAGCAACAAGACGGTTATAGTATCATGGGGTTCCCCAAAAGGGGCTATATTAGATGCACTTGACTACTATCCTGAGATATCATTCCTCCAGGTAAGAATGATGGAACCATTCCCGTCTGAAGAAGTCTCTAAATATCTCAAAGGAAAATATGTTATAGACATAGAGCAGAATTACAGTGGACAACTTGCTGATATAATCAAAGAGAAAACAGGCATAGAAGTAAATTCAAGGATATTAAAATTCAATGGTAGGCCAATGGCCTATGAAGAGTTGGTAGACGCAATTAAAGATGCTCAAAAGAATAAAAAGGTGGTGTTAACATATGCATAATACTTATAAGACAAATGTGGAAATTGATTGGTGCCCAGGATGCGGTGATTTTGGTATATTAAATGCCTTAACACTAGCATTGCAGGAATTAAAAATACCCAATGAGAATGTAGTTCTTACTGGAGGTATTGGGTGCAGCTCTAAGATTCCCCATTATGTGAATGTAAATGCGCTTCACACACTTCATGGGAGATCCCTTGCACAGGGGGAGGCAGTTAAAATTGCGAATCCTCATTTGGAAGTAATATCAGCCTCTGGTGATGGTGATGCACTAGGTATTGGAATGGCGCACTTAGTTGCAGCTGGGAGAAGAAACATAGATATGACATATCTCATCTTTGACAACGGGGTTTATGGTTTAACCAAGGGTCAAGCTTCACCAACACTTCCTTACGGAGAAAATATTAAAAGTATTGAAACAGAAAATATTAAGTTCCCAGTAAATCCATTATTTGTAGCCCTAGCCAGCGGATATACCTTCGTAGCCAGATCTTATGCTTATAATATAAAACATCTAAAGGACACAATAGTGAGGGCAATAAAGCACAAAGGAATGGCAATGATTGACATAATGCAGCCGTGTGTCACCTACAATAATATAAACACCAAGGAATTTTATGATGCAAGATTATACGATATTGAAGCTTCTGGATGGAATCCAGTTGCTAAATCCGAAGAGGAATACGAAACAAAAGTATCTCAAGCTGTTCTGAAATCAATGGAATGGGGAGATAAGATTCCAATGGGTGTGTTCATTCAGTATGAAAGGGAAACATATGCCCAAAGGCTCTCTAAATTGATAAAAGGGTATGAAGAAAGAAATATGGTGATGGAACCGATCCATAAAGATGGAAAACCAATAAATGACATATCAGAAATAATGCAGTCATTTATTTGATTTTTTTATTTTTTTAATAGTTATATAAAATATTATAAATGATAATAGGAATGATAAAAGGTAAAATGTTTTGTTAAATGGGAAAAACTTAACAAAAAATATTAGGACAAGACCGTAAAAGCTGATATCTGCGTCATGACTGTAAAATAATTTTTTTAAGACAATTGGAATTATAACTGCGATTGCCAATATCAACAACGTAAAAATTATAAAATTGATTTCAAAGAAATAAAATGAGATTAAGAATAATCCAGAAATTATTATTCCAGTATAAGGTAAAGTTTTGTCATACAGTGAATCCTGTAGAAAAACTATTAGAGAAATAGGTAAAATGACAATAGATGATATATCAAGCATTGAATAAAAGTTCATGTTGAGAATATTATTGATGTAAATTGATGGAATGGACACCAAAGATGTTATTAAAAAGAATGAAATCAAATATGAGACAAAAGCGTCGCTCTTAGCCGAAAGAAAATAACTTATTATAAATATACCTATAATGAATAATAAATAATATGTGTAATGAGAATATATTGAAAAATTCAAGAAGAAATAAAGTATACTAATTAAAGAAAATGAAATGAAAGAAGATAAATTTCCTCTTTTCATAAAAATTCTGGTTGGGACTAAGAGAAAGGAGATTATTGCCATTAAAATTACATCATTGAGGGGAAGCGAAGGAATATAATATTTTACCCTTTCAAGCATTAGCAAAATATATGGGACTGACGACACGAATGTTCCATAATTAGAGAACATTATTGAAATAGCTTCCAGTATCAAAATCAGCAGATAGATATAAAATTGGTAATAAGTATAAAATCCTAACTTCATAATCACATACAGGGCTATCAACAGAACTATGAATATCGCCGGGAAGGCATCCGCTGATCGTTGTTTATCCATAATAATAGCGGGGAGTGGATTTGAACCACCGGTCTACGGGTTATGAGCCCGTCGGGATTTCCTGGCTACCCCACCCCGCTGTGTTAATGAAATAGCAAGTCAATATATATGCTTTTATGCTGATACCCCGAACCAAAAAATTCTATAATTTAATTTAATAAATATAATAATTATAAATAATTATTTATCAAAAATATTTTCCCTTTAAGTAAAATTCAAAATTAATCGGAAGATTAATTTATAAGCGTGCAGAAATTAAAAATCATTAAAAAAGAAATGTTTATTTAGTAATAAAAGATAAAAAGAGTAGGAGACATAAAATGCAGGAAAATTTCTTCCTGGACAAGGAGGTTATATATTCGTATGATGCGGGGGAAGATCTGTATTTCCTTCGTGGTTTCGAGGAGACAATATCCATTTATTATAGAGAATATGAAACTTCCAATCAGGTAGGTTCAATCATTAAAGATAATCCCAAGTATCAATCTGTTAAATTCTTGCTTAAGAAGAATGGAATAAATTTCAAAGAAGAAGAGTATGGAATCTGGTTCGCCTTTAAACCAAAGGTATTGGAAATTAAGTCATTGCAGGAAAATAATGAATTCACATCACTAGACAAGATTGAGATGGGACTATTTGCACCATTCAACCTTTACTGGAAGGGGCGGATTTTCAGGTTTTTTCAATTTTCGTCAAGTTCTGAGAAGAGTGTATCAGACAGGTTGATTTTTATGAATTCTGTTATAAATAGCCAAATGATACCTAATTATTTCAAAATAGATTATTATGGCGAAGCCAGAGGCATTAGAGATTTTATAAAATCCTATGGAGGTAATATAAAGGTAAACAACATGGAAATAGAATTTGACTCTGACTGTGAAATTGAAAGGGGTTTAGTTAAAATTACCCCGGGGAAATCAGGAAAATTTGATATAATAACTGAGAAAGGCCTAATGAGCTATGATGGAAGATCTGAAATCTCGGAGGTTATTAATGCCATTAATAGAGCGTGGGAATCGATTCATAAGGCACCACTAGAAATGATGATCCAGAGGAAAGATCACATATGCTCCTTATTTTTGAGAATGGAGGAAGATTATATGAATACATTCTTGCTCCAAATTAAAAAGGCTAAAGTTAAGAATCTAAGGATTGCACATTCCCAAAGTCTTCAATATTAATAGTGAAAACCATTAAAATTCTTTCCCAAATACATAATGATCCATTATGTCCAAAACACCCTCCCTGGGAATATTCTTTTTTCTAGCAAAGCATCCATAAAGCTTCATAGATAAATTCTTATTATCTGAATACAGCTCAAAATATTTGTATGTCAAGGATGCTATTTCCATATCAAGCTGCCAAACTCTTATAAGTTTTTCCCTATCATCACTCATTTTCATCACAATTTTTTGCCAATTCAGTCAAAATTTTATTGTGTATTTTAGCCTGACTTATTTTATTTTTGAGTAATTTAACCCTCCCTTCTTTTTCTTCTATTTCCTTCTCATACATATGAAACACCTTTTAAAAAGGAATCATCATCCCTAGCGGGAGGTTTGGTTCTTTACCAGGAGGATTCCATCTCCATTTTACTATTTCCAATAAGAATAAATAACTTTCTAAATAAAAAATTAAAAATTAATTGATAAGCTCATTTTTTTATTTATTGCTTCCTGGGCAAGACTGTAAAAGAATTCAGAAGAAATTTCAGCCTTTTCTTCTTTGCTAACGTTAACAAGTAATTTAATGAGCTCATCAATAAATTTTTCATAGGCCGTGTGGAAATAATTTTCAGAAATTGCAGACCCGAAAATGTCATCTATTATAGCGGACTTTTCATCATTTTCAAAGAACTCAATGTAACTTTCAGCATTTTTGAGTTCCTTAAAAGATTCCTCTGATTTTCCAATTTTGGCAAGGGATGTTGACATGTCAACATAACTCCATAATTTTACATCCTGTGGAGCTTTCTCAAGGAATGAATCGGATATTTTTTTTGCTTTTTCATAATCAGAAGTATTTTTAAACTTCCTTAAAAATAATGATGAAATCAAGAAATATATTACCCCACCCTTTTCATTTTCTTTTCCATCCTGAGCTAAGAATTCCTCCATTTTGGATTTAATATTTTCAAGAATAACATCTGCCTCTTCTTGCAAATCGAGCCTTAAATAAATCTTGAACAGTGTTATATCCCTGAAAATCTTTAACATTTTGGAAGAATTTTTAGGAATTGAATTCTTAATATATTCTATTATCTCTTTACCTTCCTCTATTAGCTTACCATTATTCTCTATCTTTCCAAGCATAATCTTGGCAATAGCTATCTGGGACGCAGTAAAAATTTTCTCAATTTTATCTTCAATATCCTCAAATAATTCCTTTTCGGCAAAATATATCATATTCTCATTAAGTGTTGATGTAAATTCATCTCTCATAACCATTTTTCTAGCAACTGATCCTCTGAAAGAATCCTTATCTTTCTTATTAGGTATAAGCGCTAAAAATTCTTTTATCATTGATGTTCTGTGGAAATTCCCATTATTAAGGTGAATAGTATCAACGATGGTGAGGGCAAGTTCGGTTATGGGTTCAACCATAGACGCATCCTTCTTAGGGAAGAAAGTTAGAATGTCATTCACATAGTCAAGAGCCTTTGAATCCATCATGGCAAGCGCTTCTAGAATGGCCACATCTCTGTAGATAGAGAATATATCACCATTCGGCAGCATAAAATTTTTTTCAAGTTCCTTCTCAATTTCGCCTATCAATCCTTTAGCTAAATCTATATTATTGACCAATATGTTCATTTTAGTGAAATCCAAATATCTCTCAAAATCTGTTCCCTCCTCTCCGATATTATTGAAAAAATTATTTATTTCCTCAACTATCTTATCGTCATATGAGGTCATTTTTAATCCAGATGCAAGTTTGTATATCACATATTGCATTTTTTCGTCTATTCTATCCCCCTCTACCATGTTCATTAATTCTTGAATTTTCAATTCGTTATTTTCCATCGAACGTTATCATAATTTGGAATTAAATTTTTCCCGGATTTTTTTAAGGATTGTCTAATAAATTTCTTGGAAATACAAGCGATACCTCCATATTCGGTTCATCTACAATCTCAGATATTTCAAGGTTCCCTGAGACACTGGCAAGAATATAGGCTTCTTCACCACTCATACCAAATAGTTTGCAATAGTCTATGAAACTTTCAAGTGCCTTTTGCGCAGCTTTATATAAATCCTCATCAATTCCTGTGAAGACAATCACATCATTGTTGATATAGGAATGGGACTCTATAATGGGATATTTTGAATTAAATTTAGATCTGCTTACCCTGATAGTAACTTCAGCCGACGTCTCTATTCCAGTACCGCAGACTTCTCCATTTCCCTGTGATGCATGTGGGTCGGAAATTGCAAAATATGCACCATCATTGTTGGCCGGTAAATGGATGGAAGATCCCTTTTTAATGTATCTATTATCAAGATTACCTCCAAAAAACTGTGGTGGAATAACTGGGAAATTACCTGAAGAAGGAGACGTCCCTATTATCCCTAGCATTGGATCTAAAGGAATCTTCAATCCCTTCAGGAAATTATTTCTAGCAACAGCATACTTATCATAAATATCCCATAGGACAAGCTTCTCCGGGAACTTGTTTTTGAGGAGACCAAAATCATCTAATATTGCGGACCATCCAAATTTCCCGGGTTTTAAATCTATAATCTCAATTTTTATGAAATCACCTTTTTTTATTCCGTTCACCTTAATAGGACCAACGAGAGCATCAACCTTACTGTTATCTATTTGTTTAAGAGTTTCCGTATCCCATTTCTCATTTATCTGAAGGGAAGAGGAATCTGGAACAGAAATATTGATCTCTTCATTCAAATCTATTGTCATTATAGGCTTCTCCCAATTGCTCCAAGAATATTTCCAGTTATTGTTTTCCATTCCATCCAGAAATTTCATGGATTATGAATGGTGATGAAGATTTAGAATTTGCGTCTCAAATGAAATATAAAGTCTTATCTTCTTGGAAAAAGGAATTTTATCCTAAATCAATACGGAAAAATTTTAAAAATAAGAGTCACTAACAACTCAATGAGACCAGATTATGTAAAAGTGAGATTGCCAACTGAAGAATCTTATTTCCGGACCAGGGAAGAGGTAAAGGATCTTCAATTACATACAGTTTGTGAAGAGGCCAGATGCCCAAATATATCAGAATGCTGGACGATGGGTACTGCCACATTTATGATAATGGGTAAAAATTGTTCAAGGAATTGTAGATTCTGTTCTGTTACGCACGGTCACATGGAACCATTGGATCCATTGGAGGCTGAGAAGGTCGCAAAGGCTGTCAGAGATATGAAACTCAGATATGCTGTAATCACATCTGTAGATAGGGATGATCTTCCTGATGGTGGTGCTCAGCATTTTGCAAATGTAATAAAAGAGGTTAAAAAATCCGGGGTAAAAGTAGAGGTTCTGATCCCTGATTTTCAGGGGAATGAAAAATCCTTGAAATCAATATGTGAAGCAAGGCCGGATGTAATTGCCCATAATATTGAGACAGTCAGGAGACTGACACCTTTTGTAAGGGATCCGAGAGCTAAATATGATCAATCCCTACGAGTATTGAAATTTATTAAAAGTCAGGGTTTCATAACTAAGAGTTCTATTATGTTGGGTCTGGGTGAAGGGGATGAAGAAGTCTTATCATCTCTTCGAGACCTCAGGGATGTGGGAGTTGATATAGTAACTATAGGCCAGTATCTCAGACCTTCCAAGATGCAACTTCCTGTTTTTGAATACAGCAGTGCAGAAAGATTCAAAATGCTTGAGGAAGAAGCATACAGAATGGGTTTCTCCTTTGTCGCTTCAGGACCACTCGTTAGGACTTCTTACAGAGCTGCTGAAGCCTGGGCATTAAGGAGGGATAACAATGAGTCCATTGAGTAACATTTCAAACGACCAGCTTATAGAAGCGTACAGGAATGCAGTAAGGTCAAGAACTCTGGATATAAAGATAGTGAACTCTCAGAGACAGGGTATAATTGGATTCCACGTGCCATCGGCAGGTCAGGAGATCATTCAGGTAGCACTTGGAATGCTTGCAAGAAGGGAAGATATTATATTTGGATACTACAGAGACCTCGCACTTCTGATACAAAGGGGTATTCCTCTAGACAAAATCATAGATCAGCTTTTGGGAAATAAGGAAGATATGCAAAAGGGCAGGCAGATGCCAGATCATTTCTCCTTCAAGGATTATAATTTTTCAAGCATTCAGAGCCCTGTTGGAGCACACTTACCGCTGGCAGTTGGTGCGGCATACATGCTGAAATACAAAGGAAGGGAAGGGATAGTCATAGCCAATTTCGGCGACGGTGCAACCTCAACCTCAGATTTTCACGCTGCCATGAACTTCGCCGGCGTATTCAACTTAAAGATACTATTCCTATGCGAAAACAATGGCTGGGCAATATCTCTCCCCACAGAGAAACAGACAAAGGGAGAAATTTACAGGAAAGGAGAAGCTTATGGGATTATGGGAAAGAGGATCGATGGCAATGATTTATTATCCTCTATAAATGGAATTACAGAGGCAATGAACTATATAAGAGATGGGAAAGGACCATACATTTTGGAAGCTGTAACTTACAGGATCGGACCGCACTCAACATCCGATGATACAAAAAAATACAGGGTGGATGAGATTACTGACGGGAGCGAGAAAGATCCTATTAGAAGGCTTGAAAACCTCCTCTTGTCTATGGGTATCCTGGACGAAGGGAAAATAAGTCAGATTAAAGCAGACGCAAAGAGAGAAATGGATGAGATAGTTGAAGAAAGAAGGAAAATTGGTTTTCCAGATAGATCAACAATGTTTGATGATCTTTATGCAGAGACCCTGTGGATACAGGATGAGGAGAGGAGGGATATGCTATGAGCAGCAAAACAATGGTTCAGTCAATGAATGAAGCACTGTACTCAATGATGGCAGAGGATGATGATATAATACTCCTTGGAGAGGATATCGGTAGGGATGGTGGAGTATTCAGGGTAACGGATGGATTGCAGGCGAAGTACGGAGAAAACAGGGTAATAGATACTCCGTTGAATGAGCTAGGAATAGTTGGCATGGCTATAGGTATGGCGATGTACGGACTGAAGCCGATAGCAGAAATACAATTCCAGGATTTCATATTCCCTGCCTTTGATCAGATAGTAAATCAGATGGCTAAGATAAGGTACAGGACAGGCAATCAGTTCCAGGTCCCCATGGTAATAAGGACACCCTACGGTGGAGGGGTAAAAGGGGGTTTATATCATTCTCAGAGCGGGGAATCATATTTCGTCCATACCGCAGGTTTAAGGGTAGTCACACCTTCAAATCCGTACGATGCTAAGGGATTGCTTGTTTCATCAGTGAGGTCAGGGGATCCAGTAATATTTCTGGAACCCAAGAGACTCTATCGTTCAATCAAAATGGAGGTACCTGACTCTCTTTACCAGATTGAATTAGGTAAGGCAAGGTTATTAAAAGAGGGTAGGAGCATATCTGTTATAACATATGGTAGCATGGTTCCAATTGTTGAGAACGTCATTTCAAAAAATAATATAGATGCAGATATACTAGATTTAAGGACGCTTCTTCCAATGGATTTGGATGCAATACTTAAGTCAGTTAAAAAAACTGGAAGGGTAATCATAGTTCATGAAGCTCCAAGAACACTGGGCCTTGGTGCAGAAATATCCGCTCTAATAAGTGAAAGGGCTATTGAGTATCTTTTATCTCCTATTATGAGAGTAACAGGTCCTGACATTCCATTTCCATATGTTAATGAAGAAATTTACATACCTGATGAAAAAAGGATTCTGGCCGCTATAAACAGTGTCATTAATTATTGAGGTGAAAAATATGTCAACATTCAAATTACCGGATATAGGCGAAGGGGTCCAGGAAGGAGAAATAGTTAAATGGAATGTAAAGGAAGGGGATACTGTCAAAAAGGACCAGATCATTGTTGAAGTGATGACTGACAAAGTAACCGTACAGATTCCCTCACCCCTGGAAGGAAAGGTATTAAAGATATACCACAAGGAAGGAGATATTGCAAGGGTCGGTGAACCGCTCATAGAAATAGGCAATGGAGTTTCGGAAATTCAATCAGACAAGAGTGAGGTGAAATCAGAGGATAAGATTCCAGAAAAAAAATTAGAAACAAAATCAGAAGAAAATATGAGAGTGCTTGCGCCTCCAGGCATAAGGAGAATGGCCAGAGAAAGGGGTATAGATTTAACGAGAATTAAAGGATCAGGTCCCAATGGTAGAATTATGCTATATGATATTGAATCTTTCAATGAAGTATCACCTCCTGTGGATAATAAGGAAAGGATTCAGGAAATTAAGAAAAATTCAGAAATTGTAGAGATGAAGGGTCTAAGGAGAATTATATCTGAGAAGATGACAAAATCAAAGAGCATAATACCCCATTACTCAGTTGCTGAGGAAGTTGATGTTTCAGAATTGTTGAAAATTAGGGAGACACTTAAGGCAAATGGAATAAACGTTTCCTTCACGCCATTCTTCGTAAAGGCAGCTGTTCTTGCGCTTAAGGAATTTCCTTACTTGAATGCCAGATCACTGGATGACGGAAAATTTGAGCTACTAAAATACTACAATATAGGGATTGCAGTCGATACGCAGGAAGGGTTAACGGTGGCAGTTATAAAAAATGCTGACAGGAAATCTATTGTGGAAATAGCAAGGGAAATTGAAGATCTTGCATCCAGGGCAAGGGAAGGTAAACTCAAGTTGGAGGAGGTAAAGGACTCCACTTTCACAGTCACAAATGTAGGCTCTATAGGGGGAATATTTTCAACACCCATAATCAACTATCCTGAAGTTGCAATACTTGGGGTTCACAGAGTCAGGGAATTGCCAAATGGAAAATATATGTTCATAACACTTTCTGCAGATCACAGGTTGATAGACGGAGCGATGGCAGCAAGATTCATAGTAAAGGTGAAAAAATATCTTGAAGTTCCGGTTACAGTAATGGTGTAATTATGGATTATGATGCAATTATAATTGGTGGGGGTCCAGGAGGATATGCAACTGCCATTAGGCTAGGGCAGTACGGCAAAAAAGCTCTTCTCATTGAAGAGAATAAGATTGGTGGAGAATGCCTGAATTATGGCTGTATTCCTAGCAAGGCGCTCATAGAAATGGCAGATTCCATAAATTATCTTAAGGAAATGCCCGGTGTTGAATTATCCTTCAATATTGATATGAAAAAATGGCAGGAATGGAAATGGGGTATGATTAACAAACTAACATCTGGTGTAGAAAAACTTGTTAAAAGTTATGGGGGTAATGTAATCAAGGGGAAAGGCTACATCGTCGACAAAAACAAGGTGAAGGTTGATAACGAGATATACACTGCCGAAAATCTTGTTGTAGCAACAGGCTCTATTCCAATAAAAGTAAAGGGATTGGATTCATCAATGTTCAATCGTGATATCCTGGACGTTGACCATATACCGGAATCATTGGTAATAATAGGCGGAGGTTATATAGGGATAGAGCTGGGAACGGCATTCAGAAAGCTCGGAACCGACGTGACTATAGTTGAAATGATGCCAACTATTCTGCCCGGTATAGATCAGGATCTTACAAGATATGTGGAAAGAAAAGTCTCTTCTCTTGGCATAAAAGTATTGACATCAACGAGGGTGCAGGAGGTAAAGAAGGATAGTTCATATAAAGTGACTCTATCAGATGGATCGGAAATAAAGGCGGAAATGGTGGTCCTGTCAATAGGGAGAGAACCAAACACAAAGGGATTCGGACTAGAAAATTTGAATCTAGAAATGGACGGCAAATTCATTAAAACAGACAAAAGAAAGAAAACCAGCGTTGAAGGAGTTTATGCTGTGGGGGACATTAGCGGGCCTCCATTACTTGCGCACAAAGCTTTCTATGATGCCATGATAGCGGCGGATAATATATCAGGAAATGAGAATGAAATAGATTACAAGGCTATGCCTTTTGTAATATATTCAGATCCAGAAATTGCAATCACGGGGGAAAGAACTGACAATTTTGTAAATGTACCACTTGCAACAAATGGAAGGGCACTGGGAATGAACGCATCCCTTGGAGTTTATAGAATATATACTGATGAAAAACTTGTGGTGAAAGGAGGGGCATTTGTGCTCCCGAGGGCTTCTGAACTCATTAGTGAGATATCATTGGCAGTCGAGTCAGGCTTGACAAGCAGGGACATCGGTCTGACGATCCATCCACATCCTACTTTATCCGAGGGTGTTCAGGAATCATCAGAGGCAACCTATGGAAAGTCATTACATTATAAATCCAGCCGTTGATCTTGGAATTCTTGAATATGAAGAAAGCCTCGAATTACAGAGGAATATAGTCAGTAAGATTAGATCGTGGAATTATGGTGATGTCCTCCTAATAATGGGACATCCTCCTGTTTTTACAGTAGGTAGAGGAGGTATTCCAGAGAATTACAAGGAGGTTGAGGTTGTAGAAACTGAGAGGGGTGGCGACGTGACATATCACGGCCCTGGACAGATTGTTGTATATCCAATCATAGATCTTGAAAGAAATGGAATTGGGGGTGTTAGGAGATATGTGGAAATGGTTGAAGGAATAATCATAGATTCACTTAAAGATAACGGTTATGAGGCATCTGTTGGGAATGAGCCAGGGATATGGGTTCAAGGGAAGAAGGTTGCCTCAATAGGAATGGCAATAAACAATGGAATTTCATTCCATGGGTTCTCTCTGAATATATCACAGGAAGTTCTTTCAGGTTTTGCTCGAATAAAAGCCTGTGGCTTGGATCCTTCTTATATATCATATGTCAATGTAGATGGGGAGAAAATAAAAAAGGATATAATTAAAAACTTCTCATTTAGAATACATAAATTTAATGTAATAACAAAAGATTTTTTTTATTCTATTATATAAACCATTTAAATGATAACTTCATTTTTAATAATGATAATGTAATAAGGGTATATGTCCATAAATTCAAATATTGTTTTAAAGGACGGAACCAGTGTTCTCATAAGGGAATGTAGAGATGATGATATTGAAAAATTAAAGGAATTTGTAAATTCACTATCGGACTCTTCCATAGAAGGAAGGTTCATGCAGAAAATCCCAAGGGACCTTGCCCTTGAACTATTAAGAAAAGATAAAACTCTTTCAATAGTTGCTATCAGGAATGACAAGATCATCGGGCATGGAGCGATTTACCAGAAGGGTTCTGGATCAGCAGAAATAGCTATTTTAGTCTCGGAAGATTATCAGTCAAAAGGTCTTGGAACATCAATGCTTGGACTGCTTACTGAATACTCAATCAGATCTGGCGTTTATGAGGTCAAATCTTATGTCTCTCCCCAGAATTACAAGATGATCGGTGTTTTGAAGAACCTTGGTTTCCCAGTTGAATCAGAAGCTAAACCAGGAGTACTTGAGGTAAGATTCCCTCCATCTTCTCTTCCGGAGGCAATTGATAAATTTGAGCACAGGGATGCAATCTCAGCTGTCAATGCAGTCAAATTTTTCCTTGAACCTAAGGGCATAGCAATTATTGGTGCTTCAGGGGACAGAAATGCTATTGGCGGCCAGCTATTTTTCAATTTGATAGAAAGTGATTACCAGGGGCCTATTTTCCCTGTGAATCCATCAAGGGAATTCGTACAGGGAATAAAAACTTACAAATCAATACTTGACATCCCTTATCCCGTAGATGTTGCGTTTATAGTGGTTCCATACCAGTTTGTAAATAATGTGGCCAGGGAATGTGGTCAGAAAGGCGTTAAGGGTCTAATAATAATATCTTCAGGATTTTCAGAGGTAGGAGGAGATGGCGTAAAGAGACAGCAGGAACTCATGAAAATATGTTCAGATTATGGGATGAGGGTGATAGGCCCTAATTGTATGGGTGTTGCCAATACAGACCCGAAAGTCAACATGAATGGTCAGTTCTCCCCATTCAAGCCGAGGAGAGGAAGAATATCATTTCTTTCACAATCTGGAGCTCTTGGGATAGCAGTAATAGACATTACAAATAAACTAGGTCTCGGTATGTCAAGCTTTGTTTCGGTAGGGAATAAAGCAGATATCTCAGGTAATGACCTTATCCAGTACTGGGAACAGGATGCAAATACTGATGTTATATTGATGTATTTGGAATCATTTGGAAATCCAACAAAATTCTCCCGAATTGCTAAGAGGGTATCAAAAACTAAACCAATAATCGTGGTTAAAAGTGGAAGATTTGGGGCAGGATTTAGGGCAACCCAGTCTCATACAGGTGCCCTTCTGTCAGCATCTGATGTTACTGTAGATGCCCTCTTCAAGCAGAGCGGTGTTATCAGGGCTCAGACTCTTGACGAAATGTTTGACCTAGCGGCCCTTTTATCATCACAGCCAGTCCCTAAAGGCAACAGGGTGGCAATTGTTACAAACGCAGGGGGTGCTGGAATACTCGCAGCAGATGCATGCGAAGCTCAGGGTCTAAAGGTTCCAGAACTTACAGAGGAAACACAGAGAAAGCTGAGGGAATTTCTACCTCCAATAGCCGGCGTGAAGAATCCCGTGGATATGAGTGCAGCCGCAGGTCCTGAGGGTTATGAGAAAGTGCTGGATGTGCTAAAAGACACAGATTATATTGATTCCATCATTGTGATTTTCATACCCCCTGTGGTCATGGATCAGAGTGTTGTGAGTTCCAAGATTCTAAGTGCTGCAAAAAGAATTGATGGAAAGAAAACTATAGCATCTGTATTTATGGCATACAGAGGTGTCCCAGATATACTCATTGGCGAAGGTGTAAAGATACCGTCATTCCCATTCCCAGAGGATGCAGCATCAGCGCTAGCTAAAGCAACGGAGTATGGAAAATGGAAATACTCTCCTCTCTCTAAACCCAGGGACATTAAGGTTAAGGATAGGGAAGAAGTTAAAGCAATAATATCCAATGGTCTGAAAAATAAGGACGGTTGGCTCACCTATGACGAGGCTTCCAGAATTCTTCAAAACTATGGAATTCCTGTAGTTAAAACAATAATAGCAAAAACACCTGAAGAGATCAGGAGCAAAGTAGCGACTATAGAGGGGAATGTTGTGGTAAAGGCATATGGTCCTAAGCTGGTACATAAGAGCGATATGGGAGCTGTTAAATTAAACGTTCTACCACTTAAGGCAGGGGATGTAGCCGCAGATATGCTGAATTCTCTGAAGAATATTGGAGTGGAAGTCGACTATTTTGTTGTACAGGAAATGATACCTGAAGGAATAGAAATGATTGTAGGATCTTCTCTGGACCCCAGCTTCGGACCCGTGGTAGTTACAGGAATGGGGGGAAAACTTGTAGAGCTCCTCAAGGACATATCAATAAGGTTAGCCCCAGTATCCGAAAATGATGCAGATGAGATGATCTCAGAATTAAAAACATCGAAAGTCCTCTACGGTTATAGGGGCGGTATAGTAGCTGATGTTGAAGCCTACAAGGACATCATAACAAGAGTTTCATCCCTTGTTTATGAAAATCCCGAAATAATGGAGCTAGATTTGAATCCAGTTCTTGTAATGGAAAAGGGGAAGGGTGCAAAGGTCGTTGATTTTAGAATAAGGGTTGGTGTGGCCAGCAAGAATATACCTTTCGTTGCGAAGAATCTGATAAAGGAGTAGGATAATACTTATATTTTTTT
>JAGDXO010000013.1:2650-3736 GCA_023256615.1 Thermoplasmata archaeon | reverse complement strand
ATTCCAATTCCAACTGAGAGGAAATTCATTCTCTTTCTCGCTAAATTTATTCTTGTTGAATAGGTAACGAAAAATAATGCATAGGGCAATATGATCCATATATTTTTGGAGATTGAAATTATAGATGTTATCCCAATTACAATAATAATTACTATATTTCCATAATTTTTAAGCAATCGCGATAATGGTGTATCAAAAATGAACAAGCCTAACCATATGGGAATCCAGAAGATAATAGAATAAAACTCTTTGTGCAATACAATTGAATTTATTACAGCGGTCACTCCAAGAATGATTGATGACACGACGTTTCCATGTTCAGCAGGTCTCTTCATTTTTTCCTTCAATCGGATCCATTTATAATAGAAATTTCTTTTGCAAAATAATTTTGCAGATAATTCTTCAATTGATTTTAGAAGATAAAGGATTAAATACTCGCTCTAAATATTTAAAAGGATAAATTATGGAAACAGATGTTACAAATCTCATCGGACTGGATGTTTATAGTGATAAAGGATATAGGCTTGGAAGCGTGGATGACGTAATGATGGATGTTGACACTCAGACCATATATGGATTGTATATTGAAAGAACAGAGGGCGGCCTGGTGGAAGATGGTGTGCCCGTTCTTGTACCCTACAGGTGGGTTAGGGCAGTTGGAGATGTAATTCTTCTAAAAAGATTTCCAACATTCGTATCTGTTTCTACAACAGAATAAATTCAGGGATGTGTGAAAACACCCTCTTTTTCATTTATAATATTTACATATCCGTATCTTTCAAGTTGATGCACTTTTCCTATCTCATTTAACGCATATAGCTCCAAATAGCCCTTATCCTTGGTTCCATCTGGTTTCATTATTTCAAAATTAACAAATTTATCTTGTATCCAGTGTATTATTGGCATCCCCTTCTTTATTACATCTGTATCATTATTCAAATACTCTATGGAGCCATCCTTGACTAAAAAGTTTCCAAGATCCTTTAATCTTATTTCCTTTCCATTGTATTTTTCGTAATCTTCTCTGGTTATAAATATATCCCCACTTTTAACTTCATATTCCCTGAATGATGTTTGCTCATTTCC
>JAGDXO010000013.1:0-2550 GCA_023256615.1 Thermoplasmata archaeon | reverse complement strand
GAATTCTCTATTGATACCTTACCATAATGTATATAATAAGGCATTTTCCAGTTAAAATAATTGAAAATATACTTCTGTTTTTCAGTGTTTGCAAGATGGTCTTTTCCTCGTATTACATGAGTCAAACCCAGATAATGGTCATCTACTGCTACGGAAAAATTCATCATCGGATATACCCTGTATTTATTGCCTTTTAGAGGATGTTCTATTTCTAATATTCTGAAAGCTATGAAATCACGTATGGCGGGATTCGGATGAGAAAGGTCAGTTTTTATAACTGCATAACCTTCCCCCTTCTTTATTTCTCCATTAAGCATCATTTTCCATCTTTCCAAATTGGCCTGTGGAGATTCTTCCCTTTCCTTTATTGATAGACCCTTCTGTCTTTTAGATTTGAATTCCTCGGTTGGGCTTGTAGCTACATAGGCCTTGCCCATTTTTATGAGCTGTTCCATCACATCATAATATATTTCAAACCTGTCAGATTGTATTACTGTATCTGTGACGTTTACTTCCAACCATTTAAGATCATCCTTTATCATCTCATATGCATTTGGATCAATATTCGCAGGATTGGTGTCTTCTATTCTTAATATCAATTTACCGCCATATCTTCTAACATATTCATCATTAAGGATGGCCATCCTTGCATGCCCTATATGAAGAGGTCCTGATGGGGATGGGGCCATCCTCATAACCACTCCTGATGATGGAATGTCTGGTAATTCAGGGAGCTTCCTCTCTTCTTCCTTTTTCTTTTTCTCGAGAAGTTCTGGGTATTCCTTTGATACTATCGCCTTTTGCTGATCCTGTGACATTGAATTTACTATATCAATGGCCTCACGTATTTCAGGAATAATTTCCTTGAGATTCTTTTTAACCTCAGGGAAATATGCTATTACCTTGGATATCACCGAATTAAAATCTGCTTTTCCATTGTGCTCCATCGCATTATAAGCTGCAAGAGCCTTGATTTTCTCTTTCATGATGCTTCCTCCTCTATCACCTTCAACAATTCTTCTATACCTTCCTCCGTAAGGGCAGATATTTTAATATGATCATTATCCATTCTTAGGATGTCAGATTTATTATCAACAGGTATTATCTTTTTACCCTGTTTCTTCAATTCCTGATATAGATTTTCTTGTTCTTTCAGGCTGAAACCACATTGCTCCGTTGGATCGAAAAGATAAATTATTAGGTTACCTACATTTTCTATTGCTGCAAGCGCTTTCTTTTCTATAGGATTTATTTTGCTTCTGTTTAATAGTCCAGGCACATCCATTATCTGATATCTTTTATTATTGTGTATAAGAATTCCCACGTTAATATCCTTTGTAGTAAATGGATATTCTGCTATCTCCGGCCTAAGATTTGTAAGTCTGGATATTAGCATCGATTTGCCTACATTTGGAAAACCTGCTATAATTATAACCTTATCCTGCTTATCAATAAAAGGGATTTTCCTTAATTGTTCTCTTGCATCCCTTAATATGTTCAGTGATTCATCAAGGTTTTCAATGACAGATGAAAATCTTCCATAGAATGATGACCTAAATCTTGCAACCACTTTTTCATCCCTTGCTTTTTTGATTCCCCTTATAGAATTGGTTGCAAATTCGGAAATTTTTTGAGCGGACCATTTCAAATTATTGAGTGATCTATCATATTCCCTTGCATTAACGAGAATATACAGCATATCCTTTTCAAAATTATCAAGGTCATCTATTTTCGGGAACCCCTTATAAATCCTATTAATTATCCTTCGAGAAGTGGCTTCCATTATCTGAATCTTCTGAACTGAGACAATTTTCACCTTGTCTACAAAGTCAGGTTTATAAATATCCTGAATCTTATTAGTATTGCGGAAACTCTTTTCTATAATCTCCTTAGATGTTAACACAGGGGGTATCTTATCTGGTATCACAATAATACCTCTGAAATATCTATCTCGCCTAAAGCTACCGGCATCTTAAGGCCTATATTTTTTAGTATCATCGGATTAACCTCTCCAAAAAAACCGCCCTCCTTTCCATTGATTAATATTTTTGCAAGTCTTCCATTCACAAACATTGGGAGCGAATATCTTTCTATATCATATTGTTTTACATCAAGATCTTCCATAAGCCCTATAAATATGCCCTTTATCTCGGAGAATGAAGCCTCTCTATGCGCTACTGCTATTCCCAAACTTTCAATCTCCTTTCCCTTTCTGTGAATGGTACCGATTTCAAATATTCTCTGAGGATAAGGATTCCTGTAATTATTCAATAGCGATTGCATTAATGAAGGTGCTATTCTCGTTCTTATATAATCCTGTTCACCACTAAGTGGATTCAATATTTCAATTGCATCGTCATCAAAACCGTACATTTTATTGAATGACCTATTAGTTAGGACATTGTTTATAACTTCAGTCATATCATATCCTATCATCAATAATCTTATCTTGTTTTCAAGATATCTTAAATCATTAGGCTTTCCATAGGTGACAAAATTTTCTTCCTTCATTTTTACCTTATCGTATCCTATTCCCTTTATTATATCTTC
>JAGDXO010000014.1:2518-3746 GCA_023256615.1 Thermoplasmata archaeon | reverse complement strand
GCTCCAACTACCAGTATAATTACTATTATCACAGCTATCCACTTCGCTGCAGAAGATTTCTTCTGGGGTGGTGGACTCTGTGATTGATTTTCTGTCTGTGTCATAAAACCACATTCACACAAAGAAAAATTATACTTAAATCTTTCCAATTTTTATGAAAAATTATTAATAATCATCTATTCGGAAAATATTATTTCCATCAATTTAATAATGCATAGGAATTTTATAAACTTAATCAATGGTATCCTTTTCTCTGGGAAATAATATTTTGTAAATCTTTAATTCCAGATAAATTAAGAAAGGTTCTATCACTAATGATATTATCATTTCGTAGTATGCAAATCTGGTGCCTACCAGTTCATAATTTTCGAGATATTGTATCGGGATACCTATATCTACCAGAAAAGAGAAAAAAACATACCAATATTTAAGTAATACAAATCTCCCCCAATCTTTCCAACTCATTCCGGGTTCGTCTATTATCCTTTTCCTCTCTTCTTTACTTAGCTTCATTGTTTATTTGAAGATTCTTCTCAATTTCTTCTATTTCATCCATCGTACTTCTTTTAATTCCGTGAAGTTTTGATTCAGATTTCAGAATGTCCTCTGCATAATGACAGGCAACGAGATGACCGGGTTTTGTTTCTACAAGCTCAGGTTCTTTTTCCTTGCATAATTGGGTTGCAAATCTACACCTTGTATGGAATCTGCAACCTGAAGGCGGATTAGCTGGAGATGGAACATCACCGGATAGCACTATTCTGTTCCTCTTTAGCTTAGGGTCAGGAATAGGAATAGCACTTAAAAGTGCCTGAGTATAGGGGTGTATTGGAAATTCGAATAGATCATCTGTCGCAGCCTGTTCCACTATTTTTCCAAGGTACATTACTGCTACTCTGTCGCTGACAGACCTTATGACAGCAAGGTTATGGGATATGAAAAGATAAGTCATTCCATATTTTTTCTGCATTTCTTTCAAAAGATTAAGAATCTGAGCCTGCACTGAAACATCTAACGCAGAAGTTGGTTCGTCAAGTACAATAAAATCAGGTCTGGTTATAATTGCCCTCGCAAATGCGATTCTCTGTCTTTGCCCCCCACTGAATTCGTGTGGGAATCTGTAGAGATGATCTTCGTTTAATCCTATTTCTGATAGGAGATCTAGCACCATTTTTCTTGCCTTTTCTCCCTTCGCTACTTTATTTACATATAATGGCTCAGCTACAAC
>JAGDXO010000014.1:0-2418 GCA_023256615.1 Thermoplasmata archaeon | reverse complement strand
GGAGGATTGATTAAATTCGGTACTGTTCCCGGTATACTCTTGAGCTTCTTATCAGGATTGTCTATTCTTGGAATAGATGATAGAAGACCTATTGTATAAGGATGTTTGGGATTATGGAATACCTCATTGACATTTCCAACTTCCACTATATTCCCAGCATACATAACTGCAACCCTATCACACATTTCCGCAATCACCCCTAAGTCGTGAGTTATAAGAATTATTGAGGTTCCCCTGTTCTTCTGCAATTGACGCATTATTTCAAGTATCTGTGCCTGTACAGTCACATCCAGTGCAGTTGTTGGTTCGTCTGCTATCAGTATTTCAGGTTCATTGGCTAATGCTATTGAAATGACCACCCTCTGCAACATACCTCCACTCAATTCATGCGGATATCTTTTTAATATTCCATAAGCATCTGCTATATTAACAGTCTCTAATAATCCAAATGATTCCCTCCTAGCCTCTAATATTATAGGATCCTTTTTGTTCCTTTTCAATTGTTTTGATAATTTAATAAGATTTATTTTCTTGGAATAGTTTGCTAACTTTTTTTCCATTGAGTTGACCTTCATTTCATCTGTTTCCTTTAACAGCTCCACCCTCAGGTTATCCATCTGTCTATCAAGATTGAGTATTCTGTCATACTTTTGTGGTTTCTTATTATAGATTTTTCCTTCCTCAATCAGAAGGTCAAGATGCTTTAAAAACGATACAGTTCCCTTGTTTGAATCTGCAAGTTTAAACAATTCCTCCTTTAGTGGACCTTGAAAATCTTTCTCTATATCTGGTTTATATTCTCTGAGATCTGCAACTTTTTCTGGATTTATATCCTGATCTTCTTCCATTGTTTGCCTGAATTTTATCAGTTTATCTATGCTCTTGGCCGCTCCCTGAGCAACTTCCAAAATATAACTCCTTTTATGAAGTACAAGGGTTTCTATGATTTGATCTTCTATTGTGTACACTGGATTTAAAGCAGCCATTGGTTCTTGGAATATCATTGATATATACTTGCCCCGAATTTGGTTGAAAAATAATTCATTCCTTTTAATGAGTCGTGTGTTCCTCTTAATTTTTACCCTCTTTCTATCAGTAAGGATTTTCGCTTCCTTATCTATATTTCTCAGTATGTTTAGATTTCCCAAGAAAATTTGCCCACTTACTATTCTGCCTGGCGGATCAGGGATTAACTTTGTAATTGAATAGGCAGTCACAGATTTCCCACACCCTGTCTCACCAACAATTCCTAAAACTTCACCCCTGTGTAAGGTCAAGGAAACATCCTCTATTGCCTTTACTATTCCATCATAAACAAAGAATTGAGTTTTTAATTTACTAACCTTCAGGACGACTTCCTCTTTGTTAAATTTATCAGTAGATATTTCTTGCATCTTTATCACCTTCTAAGTCTCGGATCCAATACATCCCTCAGCCCATCACCAAGGAAATTCAATGATAGTACAAATATCAGTATAACTATACCGGGAACAAGTAAGGTCCAAGAGTATTTGAAGACAGCGCTTGTTCCCTGAATAGTAGCAAGACTCATTATGCTTCCCCATTCCGCAAGGTTTTGTGTAGAATAACCAAATCCCAGCCAGTTAAGCGTAGCGAATCCAAGGATTACATTACCAAAGTCAAGAGATGCTTGAACAAATAATGGATATACCGAGTTTGGAATAACATGCCTCAATATTATTCTCAATGAACTTGCTCCGGCAGCTTTTGATGCTTCTACATATTTCAGTTCTCTTATTGTTAAAACCTGGCCTCTAATAATCCTGGTGTATGTAGGCCACCACACAATTATGAATGCAAAAATCATTATCTCTAGAGTTCTTCCCAGAATAGCCAGCATTGCTATTGCCAGTACCAAGAATGGTATTGAGAGGAATATGTCTGTGGTCCTCATGATTACATCATCTATTATTCCCCCTTTATAACCTGCTATGGAACCTAGTATTATTCCTATTATGGCACCTATGAATACTATTATTGCTGCCATAAATACATCAGTTCTGGCACCCTTAACAATACCGTTAAATAGATCATAACCTCCAAAAGTTGTACCGAATGGGAATCTAGCAGATGGTGGTAGAGGAGTATTGTATATGTATTTCCCTTTGTATTGGAGAATCTGTACCATATAATTTGGGTTGCCGGGAACGAAGAATGGCCCGAAAATGGCAACAAGTACGTAGAAAATTGTGACTGACAGACCGAAAACTGCTAAAGGGTTCCTAGTTAAGAAATAAAGCGTCCTTTTGAATGATTCCAACCTACTTCTTAGGCTCCTTGATAATGCCCCCCCTGATTTAATATTTTTAGTTTCTGAAGTCATTCTAGCCTCACCCTCGGATCAAGATAAGCATACAGTACATCCACTATAAGATTAGCTACAACTATAACTATAGC
>JAGDXO010000049.1 GCA_023256615.1 Thermoplasmata archaeon | reverse complement strand
ATTTGAAAATCTTTGCCCTTAATGGGCAATATTATTAGAGCTTCAGGATTAAAATAATCGCCTCCCTCATATTTTTCTTTATTATAATTAAGCCTACCCAGCTTTATTATCAGAAGTCCCGAAGCTATCAGTATATCCAGTATTAAAATTATTAATATGAAATTCAATGCCTTTGCAAGATAATAATTTAGTTAAATTTTTTTTAGTGATTATTGCTATTAACGGAATGAAAAATTAATAAATTCAAAAGTTCATTGCATCTTAGTTTTTCCCATAATAACTTCCTCTGCTTCTATTGAATCCTTTATTGCCTTTTCTGCAAAATCAGGTTTGAAATCATAATCGTAGACTACCATTACTTCTGCATTGCTATCTATTTTTCTAATTTTGCTCAAGTTTTCGCGTATATTAGACATGGATTTTTCAATGCCCACATAGATGGAAGTATTATCTTCAATAATTTTTAATATAGTGTTGTTGACATTTACCTTATCTTCTAATCTCTTCCCAGAAATTATTGTAAACAGGAAAATATCAGTTTTTGAAAGATCAATTATCGGGATAATACTGAACACTCTCAAAGATTTCATTCTATTTATCCTCTTCTTTATCAATGAAGCTCTTATTCCTAATATTTGAGATAATTCCAGATGATTTATAGTCGGGTCCTTTATAAGTTCGCGCAAAATTAATAGATCATAGTAGTTAATTTTATTTCTCATTTCCGGTACTTTAGGTCTATATTGCATTATTTTATTGCCGAATTTAATACTCATAAAATCTGCAAGATCGAATAGTTCCTTCTCATTCCTAGCTTGCAATTCATAGAAATCAGTTCTTTCTAAACATCTAAAAATTGATCCTATACCTTTCATATCTATACTGTTAGTTCCTTCATATGCAACAAATAAATTCATTCCATTAAGAAAATATGGATTAATATGAATTCTGAAATTTTTTATTATACCTTCTTCAAACATTTTCTTCATTCTGTAGTTTATTTTCTGCGCCGAAGATCCAGTAATCTTAGAGATTTCTGATTGAGAAATGCCTCCTTCCATTAAAAGTGAAATTAATATTTCCCGATCAATTTCATCCATTTAATAAATTAATAAAAAAAGATATAAGAATATTTGGAAATCAACTCTTAAAATTTGCCCTTAGGATTTTTATCATCGAAGGGAAGTAGAATGTTCTTACAACCATAGTGTCAATGGTGAGAGATACAGCGAAGGCTATTCCCATCTGTTCTAAAAATCCAACTGGCACAAGTCCTATGGCACCAAGTGAACCAGCAAGTATTAATCCAAGGGAAGTGACAACTTTTCCAGATGTTTGCATTCCTCTGTTTATGCCTTCAATGTCTCCAAATTTTTCCTGTTCTTCTCTTACTCTAGAGAAAATGAACACTGAGTAGTCATTCCCAAGGGACATAAGGATAACAAATAGTATAACAGGAATAAGATATATTATAGTTTGATGAAGAATGTAAGTTGAGATAAAATACAGAATTGATAGAGTCCAAACAATTGATATAAAAACTCCTGAGAGTGAGATTATTGGATATTTAATGCTCCTAAATGAAACAGCAAGAATTATGAAAATCGCTATAGTAATGAGAATAGCCAACTCAGAAAAATCTTTATTGTTCTGTCTTTCTTCATCTATAATGGAAGAAGTAATACCACCCACCAACAGTGATTTGTTGCTTCTCAGTTGTTCAACATATGAAAGGGCTTTTTCTGAATATGGATTGTAATTTATGAAAATTGTATAGAGGACATATTTATTATTATCAACTAAAAATGTATTGGCTGAAATATTTTTAGATAGGCTTGACCCATTTGAAAATGGTCCAACCACTTCTTTTGTACCATCAAGGGAAAATAAGTAAGCAGTGAAATCATAAAGCTTACTGTTATATGAAGAATTAACAGAGTTGTTTTCATTTTCGATTAAAACATAAACGGGATATAATATATTCTCACTAAAGTAAGAGTTCAATTTGCTTAATCCTTGAGAGCTCTCTAAGTTTAGTGGCAAACCTGCATTGAAATTATATGTAGTTGGGTATTCTGCAAAAAGATATACTGAAGGAAGAGCCAACAAAATTATGATGAAGACCACAGTAAATGATTTTTTAACAGAAAGATTGGAAGTTCTATAAAAGTAAGACTTTTTTATATCTACTTCATCTTCTCTTTCGAGACCCTTTTTCATAAATGATTTAGGGCCAAGATAGGATAATATTGCTGGTAATGATGTTACGACTCCAAGAAGTGTAATAAGAATTGCTATAAGCAGCGTAACTCCCCAAGTTTCAAAGGAGCTTATAAAAGTAAACATTCCAAGACTGAATGCAACAGTTAGACCACTAATGAGAACAGCCTTCAGTGAATTTGAAAGAGGTTTTCCAAGGATTTCGTCCTTAGATTTTCCTCGTTTTAATTCACTTCTAAATCTATACAGTACGAAAACTACATAGTCAGTTGTTATCCCTAGGAGAACTGCTGTGAGAGTATATGTGACCACATAAGAAACCTTGCCGGCTATGATTCCACTTAATATTATAGCTAAGTATCCGATCAATACTGTAACAGAAACAAGGATCAAATTTAGTATGGATAGTTTGTATGAGTAGAGTGTCAATAAAACAGCTATGAACAGAATTATGTAAATTGCTCCAAAAAATGCTCCAGATTTAGATGTTTGTTGCTGTGTTTCATAATATATGGCCCCATTTCCAGTAAGATATCCAGAATTACCAAAATAATAATGAACGTATTTTTCTACTGAAGGGGTTGCGGCGGATGCTGGATAAAAGCCACTTGGGGAAATATAACCTTCTGGGACATTGAATATGACAAGGATAAGAGATGCTGTACTATTTGAATTTATGAATCTCTCCTTTATAAAGGAAGGGATTCCGTTCAAACCAAAATTCTGAATGTAGTTCATTCCAAAGTCACCTACCATAAGGGTTGCCAATAAATCATCTTCAGTAAAATTGAACTTAGAAATACCCGATATAAATTGGGCAGTGTTATTTAGAAGATCTTCTGGAAATGTTGTGATGTTGGCGTATTTTAATATCATTGATGCATAGAAAATGCTCTCATTATTATGGAAAAAGGAAAATGCACTTTCCTCCAAAGCTAAATTAATTCTCTTCAATATACTCAAATTCGCAGGGGAATTCTGGAAAAATTGCAGGAATGTTCTTTCATAAGGACTTCCGTTGTATCCTGAGATATTAGCAATATAGTCAATCGAATAGTTGAGAGAATAATTCCTGTAAAAATTTGAGGGGAAGGAAAGCATTAAATAAGAATAATAGGAAAAATTATTGTACATTTCAATTAACTTAGGTTGTATTTTGCCTATAGTCTTATCGAGGAAAGAAGCATAAGACGTATAAACAGATTCAGTTGCACTGAGATTTTTAATTCCAGAATTATCTATTTTTTTCTGGAAATTTAGAACATTCTTTTCTGTAGTAATGTTATATGGATTTGATAATAAAAGGACATAGAGTGAAGAATTATGTGGAGAAGTCTCAGATATTATTGATTGTACCTGAGAAGATTCAGTCCCTGATATGCCAGAAGTTGAATTTCCATAATTGATATAAGAATTATAGTGTGAAGTAAGTGGAACCATTGCAATTATGGCTATTATCCAAATTATCAGTACGATCCTTCTGTACTTTATAATAGATTTTAACATATTATTTCAGTGAAAATGAACTCAATTATAAAGGATATTAAAAAAAAATTTTACAAAAGTATATATACTGAGATGTGGAGATTTACGTTGTAATTTTTGCAATACGTAAATTATTTATCCTTAATTTCAATTTTAGTATGATAAAATGAACAAGAGAATAAAGACAATCTTAGTCATTGTAATTGCAGTGGCAATAATAGTACCAGTCAGTATAGTGGCCTACAC
>JAGDXO010000060.1 GCA_023256615.1 Thermoplasmata archaeon | reverse complement strand
TGCAAAATCCTTGACATCATTCTATATGTTCTACCAATTTCTTTCTTCTTAATTCTTGTAACTGAGGCAATCTCTTCGAGTGTTCTAGGAACGCCCATCATCCTGCATGCACCGTAAATTGAACCTGCAACAACTCCTTCTATTGATCTCCCTCTAATCATGTTTTCTTTTACAGCTTTTCTGTAAATGACGGCTGCAGTTTCCCTTACATCTTTAGGCAATGATAGATTTGAGGCCATCCTCTCAAGTTCCTGCAGTGCCTGTGCAAGATTCCTCTCTGCTGCATTGGAGACTTTTATTCTCCTCTGCCATTTTCTGAGCCTATAAAGCTGTGCTCTGCTCTTTGTGGGTATGCTCTTCCCATAAGAGTCCTTATTCTTCCATGAAATTTCTGTGCTTAGACCCTTGTCGTGAATTGTATACGTCATTGGGGCACCTGTTCTTGCCCTAGCTTCGGATTGTTCAGAGTCAAAAGCTCTCCAGTCAGGTCCTTGATCAATAAAACTATCGTCTATTACCAGTCCGCAGTCCTGGCAAACCAACTCTCCTCTCTCGTAATCTCTCACCAGATGAGTTGAACCGCAGTCCGGACATTTTGTTATCTCTTCCAGTAAGTCCTTTTTCCCCTTTTTCTTCTCTTCTTCGACCATTATCCCACCTCAAATAAATTTCCTCTGCCTTCGATCCCTTTCCATCGATGGCGATATAGGGAGATTTGACCGGGCCAAATAGTCTTGAGATCTTTCCTATAATTTTTCCATTTCTATCATATATTTTAGTTGAGAATGATATTTCACTGTCAAGCTTGGCTATAATCTTCCCTTCTCTCTCCCCTATTATTATACCGATCTTCTTAAGGGTCTCAGGCATAGAATGTAGTTATAATGAAAAAGTATTTAAATATTTCGTAATTTCCTATCATTATATTTAATTTTTTTCGGAAATTTTCTTATATTGTAACGAAGCTTCCACAAGAGCTCCATGAAGAACAGATGGTCTTTCAGGCCTGCTTCTGAATTCAGCGTGGAACTGTGACCCCATGAAGAATGGGTGTTTGTCGAGCTCCAATATTTCCATTCTTATTCCTTCTTCGTCAGTAGCAGAAAATTTTAAGCCTGAATCTTCAAAATCTTTGATGAATTTTGGATTTACCTCATATCTGTGTCTATGTCTCTCTAAAATTTCTTCTTTTTGATAAAGATTAAAGGTTTTAGTTCCCTTTTTGATGATGACTTTCTTGTCCCCAAGCCTCATAGTGCCTCCCATTTCTTTAATGCCCATTTGCTCAGGCAATAGATCAATTACTGGAAATTTTGTATCTGGATTGAATTCCGTGGAATTTGCACCTTCAAGATGTAGAACATTTCTTGCAAATTCAACTACTTCAAGCTGGAATCCCAAGCATATTCCAAGAACAGGGATTTTATTTTCTCTCGCATATTTTATTGCTTTTATTTTTCCTTCTATCCCTCTTGCCCCGAACCCTCCGGGAATCAGTATACCATTCACACCCCTTAATTTTTCATAGTTATCCATTTCAGTCTCGGAATTTACCCATCTTATCTTAACACCTATCCCTGTTTTCCCTGTGACGTGCATGAAAGCATGTTCGTGTGAGATATAGGAATCCTTGAGGTCTACATATTTCCCGACAACTGCAATCTCAACATTCTCCTTAGGGTTTACAATATTGTTTACTATAGCCTTCCATTTATTCAGGGAGTTGTTGCGATTTGGCAGTGATACTTTTTCCAGTATATATGACGGTAACGTTGAATCGTTAAGGTAAATTGGCATTGTAAAAATATCGGATACGTCTGGAACTCCTATAACCGCCTTTTCATCCACTTGAGTGAACAGGGCTATCTTTCTTTTTACTTCATCATCCAGTGATATTTCACTCCTTGCAACTATTGCGTCAGGCTGTATACCAATACTTCTAAGTTCCCTCACACTATGCTGCGTTGGCTTTGTCTTTGGCTCTCCAAGGCTATGGAGCATGGGAACATATGTTACATGAATGAAAAATACCTTCCCATCTTCCTCGAGTTTTAGTTGCCTCAAAGCTTCAAGGAATGGCATTGATTCAATATCTCCAACTACTCCCCCTACCTCCACAAGAACAATATCCGCATTGCTGTTTTCCCCAACTCTCCTTATATGTCTCTTTATTTCATCTGTTATGTGAGGTATAATCTGCACAGTACTTCCAAGATAATCCCCCTTTCTTTCTCTTTCTATAACTTTTTTATAAATTTTGCCTGTAGTAATGTTGTTTTCACTTGCCAGATCCCTATCAAGGAATCTCTCATAATTGCCAAGATCAAGATCAACTTCGCCACCATCTCCAAGAACAAATACTTCACCGTGCTGATAAGGATTCATTGTGCCGGCATCATAATTAAGATACGGGTCAATTTTAACAATAGTTACCTTAAAATCCCTTTCTTTTAAGATATAACCGAGAGAAGATGTTATTGTTCCCTTTCCAATACCCGAAATTACCCCACCTGTGATCACAATAAAGTGCATATCTCTTATTTTTTTCAAATATTAATCTTTATTCTTTACCTTTCCTTAATTTTTGTGACATCATCCCCTATCTAAAGCTCTAGGCTTCCTGTTTCAAAAAAGGCAGTTGCCTTTGCAGGTAGAGCTGCCTTCTCCGCAGGCACAAGGGCTGTGTTCCAGCCCGATCTCAGTATATTCAGGGAAGCGTTATAGTCCCTGTCCGCAGTGAGCCCGCAGTGTGGGCACATGTGAATCCTCTGGGACAGGGATTTGTGAACTATCTCCCCGCATCTTGAGCATTTCTGTGTGTTCCTTGGGTCGACCAGCACAACCTCGCCACCAGTTTCTTCCACTTTGTAGCAGGTATACTGCACCAGCCTACCCCAAGAAGCGTCTGATATCGACTTGGCAAGACCATGGTTCTGCACCATATTTTTGATATTCAGGTCTTCGAATATCACCACATCCACTTTCCGTGATATATCCCTGCTGACCTTATGAAGGAAATCATTCCTCTTGAACTCTATTCTCCTCTCGACCCCTGCAAGTTTTATTCTCGCTTTCTCCCTGTTATGGGAACCCGTCTTCTTCCTCCTGAGGTCTCTCTGTTTCCTCAGGAACCTAGGGTTGCCTATGGTTTCATCTGTTGAAAGCACTGCAAGGTTCTCCAGTCCGAGGTCAATGCCTATGACAGTCCTCAGTACCTTCCGGGGAATTCCATCTTCTTCAACTGAAAAGCACGCCCACCAATCTCCCACCTTATCCTTCTTTATGGTACATGTTTTGATTGAGCCATTTATTTCCCTGTGCCTGAACATCCTTGTTTCCCTGATTCCTGAGAGAAACAGGTGTCCGTTATCCATAATCCTGAAACCGCTCTGAGGATACGTGAAAGACCTGTATCTCCTGTAAGACTTGAATCGTGGGAATCCCAGGCTTGTCTCCTCTCTGCACCCTCAAAAAGAAGTTGTTGTATGCCTTATCTAATCGTTTTAATACATCCTGTAGAATCTGGGAATATATCTCTCCATATTCAGGAAGTTGGTGCTTAAGTTCAGGCAATTCCATTGCCTGTTTGTTGTATGTCTGGCTCTTATGGTATTCCCTATACACCATGATTCTCTGCTCAAGACCCGCATTATACAGGGTATGGAGAAGGCTAAGCCACCTATCCATGGTGGCTACCTGCCTGCCCTTAGGATACAACCTGAATTTATATGTCCTTTCCATGGGTTGATCTACCTATTCACCATCCTGTATATAGCCGTTTCTTGAGGGAAGCCCGTGTATCTCCTCCCGGAAGATCGGAGTTTTACTGCTTCCCTCAAACTCCTAACTTTTCTATAATTTTCAACAAATAGATAAAAAGTGCTAAAGTATTAATTTAGTCTTACCATGAGAGAATAATGGAAGATGAGATTAGAGTAATAAGTTCTTCTTACTATCAGGATAATGGCACTCCG
>JAGDXO010000041.1 GCA_023256615.1 Thermoplasmata archaeon | reverse complement strand
AATGGAAAAGGCCAACATAGTTATAATTGGTGCGGGAATCGTGGGTATGGCAATTGCAGCAAGTATATCAGAAAATAATGAATCAGTATTCATTCTTGAAAAAAACAGGATCATGGGCCTAGAAACAAGCAGCCACAATAGTGGGGTGGTTCATTCAGGAATACATTATCCTAATCACACCCTTAAAGCTAAACTTTCAATAAAGGGCAACAGTATGATTTATGAAATAAGTAAAAAATTCAATCTTCCTTTTAAAAGACTTGGTAAAATAACAGTAGCTAATAGTGAAGCTGAAATTGAAGAACTGAATAAATTAATGCGATACGGCGTTGAGAATGGAATTGAAGGCATACGATTTCTAAATAGAAATGAAATAAAGGAGATGGAACCAAATGTGGAAGCTGAATTAGCGCTTTATACACCTACTACCGGGATTGTGGAACCAAGCGAGTTGATGAATTATTTTTATTCAAAATCAATGAATAATGGAGCTTATTTAGCTGTGAACACAGAAGTTAATGGTTTGAGAAAGAAGGATGATGGATATGAGATAAGTTGTATTGCTTGTGACAGAAAATTTTCTATTGAGGCTAAAACCGTTATAAACAGTGCAGGTCTTTACTCTGATAAAATAGCAGAAATGTTGGGAATGAATATTGATGAAATTGGATATAGGCAGGAATATTACAAAGGAGATTACTACAGGATTTCTGGAAATCCTCCAGTCAGAATGCTTGTTTATCCTGTTCCAAACGGGCCAGGTCTTGGCATTCATCTTACTCCAGATATATCCGGTTCTGTTAGGGCCGGACCTAATGCTTATAAAGTATCCGAAATAGACTACAAAGTTGATACTAAGGAAGAAGATTTTCGTAATTCGATCAGGAGTTATCTCCCCTCCATTGATAGTTATAAGTTGAATGAGGATTCATCAGGAATCAGGCCAAGGCTAAAATTCTCTAAGTCAGATTTCAGGGACTTTATAATAAGGCACGAAGAGGATAGAGGAATGTTTGGTTTAATAAATCTCATAGGTATAGAATCTCCAGGACTCACAGCTGCACCAGCAATAGGTGAATATGTTTCTGAAATTTATGAGAATGAAATTAAAAGATAATTCAGCATTCTTGAAAATAATTTATATAAAAATTTAAAAAAATAAAAAATAATTTCAGTCCTTTATAGGTTTACCGCCTAATGGAAGTACATTTCTGCCGAATGTTGAGTTTACAACCTGTGCAGCGGATCCGTAAAAAGCTGAGATTGCTGTAAGTATTCCTAGGTACCCTCCTGCTTGGACAGTTGATGACGATGAATTAAAATTGCCGATTGCAAGAACAAAGAATGTTATCCACAGCAACAGGAATACTACGAACAGAGTCCAATTTGTCTTGAACGATGCAATCCACATGTAAAATGTGAATACTCCGAACATTGCAAGGAATATTCCTATGGCATCTCCAGCAGCTGATCCTGCTCCCAATGAAAGCAACCCAGCTCCAAGGCTCCATACAAGAAGGGCATATGCTACCCAAAAGGCTCCGTATGTAAAGAATGCCACATACCCGAACGTATTTCCTGATTTCATTTCCCACATTCCAGCCACCATCTGGGCAAGGCCTCCATATGCAAATGCAATCGGTACCACTACAGAAACTCCAGCTGCAGGAAGCAGTTTTGCGTTATAAAGGCTCAATATTGTGGTAGTCAGGGCAAAGCCAGCCAGTCCTAAAGGTGCAGGATTTGCTAATTCTTTTTCAACCATCATGTCACCTCTTTTCTGAATGTTTCCAGGGCAGTTTTTATCTCCTCCAGGGAAGCTCCATCCTCCAAAGTTGTAATATCGCCTGGTATTTGATTAAGGTAGACAGCTTTCACCACTCTTCTCATAATTTTTCCAGACCTGGTTTTTGGAAGAACTCTCACCGTATGTATTTCTTCAGGTACCATTATCGGTCCAAGCCTTTCTCTTATCTGCTGCTTTAGTTCATTGATTTTTGCCGGTGTTAATACCTCCCCAGATTTTAGCGTAACGAAGGATATGATTGCGTCTCCTTTTATTGGATCCGGTTTTCCAAAGACTGCCGCCTCAGCTATATTCGCAATTCCTACAAGAGCATCTTCCACCTCTATGGTTCCTATCCTGTGACCTGCGACTTTTAGAACTTCATCGGCTCTGCCAAGCAACCAGAAGTATCCATCTTCGTCTTTAACAGCGTAGTCTCCTGTCTGATATTTCCCTGGGAATTTGGAGAAATAAACTGCCTTGTATCTATCAGGGTCCTTATTTAAAGTCAGCATCAGGCCAGGCCAAGGCCTCCTGATCACAAGGAATCCCTTGTTACCAGGTTCAACTTCATTGCCACTATCATCCAGAATGACTGGATCAATTCCAGGCATCGGAAAAGTTGCTGACCCTGGTTTGAGATTGTCAAAACCGAAATATGAGGCCGGCGAGATTATAAATCCTCCAGTTTCAGTCTGCCAGTAGGTATCGATAATAGGGCACTTTCCTTTACCTATGACGGTGTAATACCAGTTCCAGGCTGCTGGATTTATTGGCTCTCCAACCGTACCAAGTTCTCTGAGAGAATCAAGGTTATGCTTTTGTGGATACACATCTCCATATTTCATAAGCATTCTGATTGCGGTTGGCGATGTATAAAGAATATTCACCTTGTATCTTTCAATTATTGCCCACATCCTGTCTGGGGAAGGGAAGTCAATGGCACCTTCGTAGAGAATTGAAGTCAATCCAAGAAACAGGGGTGCAAAAACTATATAACTGTGGCCTGTAACCCAACCTATATCTGCAGCACACCACCATCTATCATCGGGTTTTGGATCGAATGCCCATTTCAGTGTGTTCGCCACCCAAACGCTATATCCTCCGTTCCCGTGGACTACACCCTTTGGTTTTCCCGTGGTACCGGAAGTGTATAGAATATACAGCGGATCGTTTGAATCCATTACCTCTGGTTTTACCTTTGCATTGATGTCATTACTTACCTGATCCCACCAGAAATCCCTCCCCTCGACCATGTTTATTTCATGTCCAGTTCTTTTTACAACTATTACATATTCGACAGATTTGGTCATATTCAGGGCATCATCTACAACTTTCTTCAGCTCTACAATCTTCCCCCTCCTGAAACCTCCATCTGCGGTTATGACCACTTTTGCACCGGAATCATTTATTCTGTCAGCTATTGCCTGGGCTCCGAATCCTGAGAAAACAACCGAAAATACTACACCAATCCTGGCAGCTGCAAGCATCGCAACCGGCAATTCAAGAATCATTGGAAGGTATATTAGAACAACATCACCCTTTTTCAATCCCAGATCCAACAGAGCCTTTGCAAATGAATTGACTCTCTGCGAAAGACCTTCGTAGGTTAAAATGTGCTCAGCACCGTCTTCTGCTACCCATATATACGCTGCATTATTTCTCTTTCCTGCCAGAAGATGTCTATCTATTGCATTATAAGAAACATTCAGTTTTCCACCTATAAACCATCGGAAGAAAGGTGAATTGCTCTCATCGAGAACCTTTTCCCACCTCTTGTACCATGTTATTATCTCGGCCTGCGTGTTCCAGAATTCTTCAGGATTATCTATGGCTTCTTTTGTGAAAGAAAGAAAACGCTGAGAAGAGGGGGTATGAACCTCTTCTGTCGGGAGGGACTCATTATTATTTGACTTACTTTCTCTCATAAACTTTAATGTTAAAATAAGTATTTATATATATCGTATGATATTTGTCGGAAATGAATCAGACTATATTGTCTTACAGTTATGTAGAATAGCCTATATTTAATTTAAACTTATAATTAATATATAATACAAATATTATCTCTTTGTTAATTAGAATATATATGATGCTATATAAATATTCCTTTAAACACGTATAAAAATATTTCTAACTCAATTTAAAATTTTTAAGCCTGTTCTAAAAAAATTATAGTATTTATTATCTTATCCAACGGATGAACGTTTTGTTCAAATTCAAGACAAAAATTAAAAAATTAATAAACATTTATTGTTAGATATAAAAATATAATGCAAATCTTTCTCATGTTATTATCACATATTTGAATTTTCAATGATTTTT
>JAGDXO010000030.1 GCA_023256615.1 Thermoplasmata archaeon | reverse complement strand
AAGGCACTGGCCTTCTAAGCCAGTGATCCCGGGTTCAAATCCCGGCGGGCCCGTAAGAATTTTGATTAAAATCTGTTAAAAAATATATAATTATAGGATTTTTACATTCATATTGTTTATTAAGAACCTCTACTTTGTTGCTGATGGTTTTTCTAAGGATTCGTGTCTATTTTCTTTTCCTCTTGTAAATGAAAAAAATCCTGCTATTATAAGCATGATTGTCAAAGCAATGAAAGCTGCACGCATCCCTAATACGAATTCAGTACCTATTCCTCCTATAATTTTAGATGTCCCGGCAAATATTTCAAATGCCAAATATCTGGGTACTGCAGAGGATGCAGCTACAAATGCTATTATGAAGCTTCCAATTAAACCCAGACTACTAAGCAATCTTAGTGTTCCGGACGCTGCCCCCCTCAATTCGCCTTTTACATTAGCCATAACAGCACTGTTATTAGAAGGCCAAAACATTGCCCCTCCCAGTCCTGTTATTATTGTGCCTATTATGACATAGTAAATGGGTGATGATCCATTGAGAAATAGAATATAAAATAATACCCCCACGACCATAAATCCGATACCTAATGTAGCAATTGGCCCCGAACCATATTTGTCAGAATATCTGCCCATATATGGCGCTAGGACTCCACTTACAATGTAACCTGGAAATAAGATGAGAGATGCGTAATATGGAGATAGGCCTCTCACGCCCTGAAGATACATTATCAGAAGAAATGTTACTCCCATAAATCCAAGACCTTGGAACAGAGCTGCAAACAGTGAATTTCTGAATACTCTATTGCTGAACATCTGAAAATTTATGGTGGGCATTTTGACCTTTCTATCTACTATAATGAATATTGCTGTTGTTATTAATCCTATGGAAAATAAGGTGACATTTAATCTATTCAGACCGACAGAGGCATAATTAATTCCGGAGTAAGCTATCAATGCTATGGATACGCCTAGTAGTATCATTCCGGAAATATCAATCGTGTCGTTTGATTTATTCGAATCTGTAACATATTTTAAGCCAAGTAGAACTGCAACTATTCCAATAGGCACATTTATGAAGAAAATATATCTGTAACCGATGAAGGTTGTTATTATTCCGCCAAGTAAAATCCCCAGAAGAGCGCCTATATTCCAGCTCATAGAAGTAAAACCATACGCCCTGCCTATTCTGTTCCTTGCAAATGTATCTGCTATTATTGCACTGCTATTTGAGGATATTAGGGCGCCACCTATGGCCTGAAGAGCTCTGAATCCTATGAGAATTATATCCGCAGGAGCAATTCCACAGAGAAATGATGCAACTGTAAAAATGATGAAACCCAAGTTGAACATCTTTCCTCTACCATAGATATCACCAACACGACCGAATTGAGTGGAGAAAACAGCTACAACTATCATATAAATTAAAATGACCCATATTATTGTTGAAATATTAGAGTGGAGAGCAGAGGTTATGGCCGGAAACGCGAGAAGAACAATTGTGGAATCAATTGATGCCATTAAAGTACCTATAACTACAACAGCAAGTATCATATTTTCTCTCTTAGACTGTTCCTGTGGGGTGGAATAAATCATTACCAACAAGTTCCTTTATCAATAAAAAATTTTAGTGGGTTAATTTAGCTAAATTGTTCCATCAACATTTTCTACAGTTATTATTCATAATTTTGAAAAGATTATATTGTTAATTTTTTTCTTTATAAAGGCCATATTTTACTCTTCAATTTCATAAAAAAAATTATGAATTATTTTAAAATGATTTTATTCTCCTAATAATATTGCTAATTATTTCCTCTATATCATCCTTGGCTGGTTCTCCTGAACTGTCGCTGCTTTCAATTCCTGTACATTGTGAATCTCTTATTGTGTCCTCTTTGAATAATTTAATATAAGGGGCAATACTCGGAACTGATAGTTCTAAGGTTTTAATGCTTCTAGGATTTGGCCGGTATCCATTTAAATTAGTCCCTGTCTGACGATTCCATTCCGAAACCTGACGAGGATCATAGCCTATACAAAAAGTTCCTGATCTTTCCAAGGAAACGTCATAGATTGCAATATTATCTGGCGGCATCTTTTGGGAGAACCCACCTTCAAGAACACTCCATTTCTGGCCTCCTGCTAATGTAAAAACGAAGGCGACAATCCTGTTTTCACTTCCAAAATCCAAAATGGCTAATGGCATTGAGTTATGCTCAATACCTTGTTCATCAAGCGGTAATAATGTAGTTGCCCATTTTGTTAATCCGTTCTCAACATAAATTGGGAAATATGCATTCCCAAAATAATATCCGTTCCTGAACAGGATAACACTCGATTGTAATTGAGAATTATTCTGGAAATTCCAAGATACAATACCTTTATTTTTATCATACCAGCTCCATCCTATATCTACTCCTATAGAAAATTTCTGTGCTTTCTTGGTATATGTGAGCTTTAGACCATTTGGACCGCTTACCCATGATCCGCTTAGAACATGCATTTCTTTCAATCCTTACTAATCAAATTTTTTATTTAACATTATGGTTACGATTTTAGATCCTAGATTTTACATAACTTTGACTTTCTTCATCCTTTTAAGATTTGAAAATTTAAAGGCTTATAATTTTTTCCCTCGTTAGGCTGAATGTTATTATCTAAATATATATGTATATAGTTAAAATCCAGTTTTATTCGATTGATTTCTTCTTTGTTTCAGGGGCAAGCAAGATCGTTGCAATTAATCCTATAAATTCGAATAAGGAAAAGAATATCAAACCCTCAGAAATGTTTATCCTCGATACAATCAATGGAAATGCGAATACACCTAGAATGGCCCCTATTCTGGATGCAGCGGTTGCAATCCCCATTGAGGTTGCCCTGATTCTGGTGGGGAAAATTTCCACAGGGTAAAGGTAAGTGGTATTGGTTGGGCCAATATTGTGAAATACATGCATTAGCGCAAATGCCATAAATAGAAAGATGAATGGCATAGTGCCCTTAGTTGAGATCAATGCGAATGTTAAAAGAGAAATCCCAGCAAGTCCAAATCCCAACGCCTGGAGTGTTTTCCTTCCAATCCTATCTATCATAATTATACATATTAATACTCCAATTACAACCGGAATTTCTTCCAAGAGTGTTGCAATGATTGAATAGATATAGGATAAGGAAGAAAAAAACAGAGAAGGCGTATAATTCCAGACACCATAACTCGCCACATCGTAGGAAAACCATGATACGGATGTAAATATCAGGAATGGTATATAATTAATTAATTCTCTGAAAGTTGTTTTTTCTCTCTTAACCAATGGAAGTGATACATCTTCTTTCCCAGCTTCTCTTCCAAATTCTTCTGTTACCCTTTTTGCCTCCTGTTCCCTCCCTGATTTTATAAGCCAATAGGGACTCTCTGGAATTATGGTTCTGGAAAATATAACTAAAATAGGTATTATGGCTCCGGAGATATACATAATTCTCCAGGCATCACTGCCTTCGTATAGTACTATGGGGATGGAGATCAGGTAAAATACAATGGAACCAACTGTCCAGGAAAGCATATTTATAACAAGATATCTCCCACGGATATTTTTCGGGGAAAATTCAGCCTGTATGGAAGAGCTTATGGGATAATCGGCTCCTATCCCTATACCAACAAGAATTTCAAATGCAAAAAATTCATACAGATTCTGTGACAGCCCTGTAAATATTAAGAATATCGCCGTAATTGATAGATCAAAAATGTAAATTTTTCTTCTGCCAAAGGAATCTGAAATTCTCCCGAAAATTATACTCCCGACAAACATGCCAACATATATTGAAGAAGCTGCCACTGATACAAGAATTGCCCTGTTAAGAAAGGTATTCTGCAGATATATCAAGGCTGTCGAGAATATTGATAATGTGTAGCCATCCATAAAGATTCCCATTGACGACAATAATGATATCAGTAAGAATTTCCTAGTCTTTTGCAATTCTTCGAACGGAATCTTTGTCACTAAGATCCGACAGTTATTGATTTTTATGATTTCTTTTTTTCTTCAAGATTAATAATACAATTAATACACCTGCAAACATTAATATTGCTGAAATTATGATTTGCATATAGTTATAATTTTGCTCAGCCATTAGGTTAGATATAGTTTTATCGCCTGATACAGTGAAATTTCCATTAATCTTGCTACTACTATATCCTGGAGGGAGATGAATGGTGTAAGAATAAGAGCCATTTGGTTCATTGAATGTTAATGTGTTTGTTTTGGAATATAATGTGACATTTATGTATTGACCGTTGAATGCCATA
>JAGDXO010000052.1 GCA_023256615.1 Thermoplasmata archaeon | reverse complement strand
GGGAATGTCGTTGGAGGAGGTGAACATGCTATCGGTGGAACAACAATCCAGGAATTTCTTGTCGCTACGCACTCAGAAGATATTTACCAGGCAATAAGGACAAATGCAATCATACACAGGAAAATAAAGGAGAAGGCAAGCAAGGAGATGAATACCCCGTTAGGCATGGGAGATGAAAAGGCATGGGTTCTTCCATTCAGCGACGAGAGGGTTATAGAAATGATCACGGAAATAGTGGACGAAGTTTCACACAATACAGGACTTGAGATTGAAAAAGGAATGGATCTAGCGGCTTCCAGCTTTTACAGAAATGGAAAGTACAATTACAGAGACAGAAAGCTGAGCACTGCTGAACAGACGGATTTTGTTGAAAAGATAGTCAAGGATTACGGATTCACTGTCATAGAGGACCCATTTGACCAGCACGATTTTGACGGTTATGCGGAACTCACAAGGAGGGTTGGGGATAAGGCATTCATAGTAGGGGACGATCTCTACACAACAAACTATGATAGATTGGTTGAAGGACTTGAAAAGGGAGCAACCAACGCAATTCTCCTGAAACCAAACCAGGTGGGGACAATATCAAGACTTCTCAAAACGTGGAAACTTGCAAAGGATAATGCAATGGGGACAGTTGTTTCGCACAGAAGCGGAGAAACAGATGATTTCTTTATAGCACACCTTGCTGTTGCAATAGGTTCAGATTATATCAAAACTGGAACGGTAGGGGGGGAGAGGATAGCAAAATTAAATGAACTTGTAAGAATTCAGGAAGAGATAGGTGGAATCAGATGACAGATCTACTGATTTCGGAAGAGGCGTATAGAAACTCAGCTATACACATTGGTACGAAGATAAGAAGCGCTGATATGAAGAAGTTCACCTCATATGTGAATAAAGAGGGACTCAACATACTGGACGTTAAGAAGATAGATGAAAGAATCAGGGTGGCTGCAAAGTTCCTTTCGAGGTATGATCCTCAGGGGATAGTGTTCATTGCATCCAGGGAATATGCCAAGAAACCGGTTAAGGCCGCAGCAGCTGCAATTTCCGCCAAGGCAATGACGGAGAGGTTCATACCTGGCTCCTTCACAAACCCTATAATTCCCGGATACGTGGAACCAGACGTTGTTGTTATCAACGATCCTGCCACAGACAGTCAGGCATTGAGGGAAGCCGTTGCAAATGGTGTTCCTGTGGTGGCCCTGTGCCATACAAACAACAGCACGTCCTTTGTAGACCTTGTAATTCCCGGAAACAACAAGGGAAGGGAAAGTCTTGCGCTCATATATTTCCTGCTTGCCAGAGAGATATTGAGAATCAAGGAGAAGGATACATCGCAGCTCAAGCAGGAGGATTTCCTGGCAGAACTATGAGAAAACCTCATGTGGCTGGATATTTCTATCCGTCAGATGCAGATGAGTTGAGGGATAAGATAGCCTGGGCTTTCACTCACTGGAATGGCCCTGGCTTTATCCCTGAAATTGTTAGCACCTCTCCAAAACTCGGTGTGATAGCTCCCCACGCTGGATATGATTATAGCGCACCAGTGGCCGCATTTTCCTATAATGCAATTGTTAATTCAGGAAAGTATGACTATTTCGTGATAATCGGGCCTAACCACACTGGACTCGGTGAACCTGTAGCTGTAGGCACTGAAGATTATGCAACACCATTGGGAATAGCTAAAATTGAGAAGGATGCCGTAAGCGAAATCATAGATGACTATATTGTCACAGATAACGTGGCCCATCTCAGGGAGCATTCGGTTGAGGTTCAGATTCCATTCCTGCAGTATTTCTATGGGGATGTGAAGATTGTGCCTATTGTGATGATGGACCAGAGTCTTGAGGCAGCTGAGAGACTTTCGTCACGATTGAAGAAATTGAAGGGTAATTTCACAATAATAGCAAGTTCTGATCTCAATCATTATCTTCCCCTGCAGAAGCTGAGGACATACGATAATTATTTCGTGAAAGCAGTTCTATCAAGGGATATAAAGGCCATTTACAGGTACATATATTCAGATGAGATAACAGCCTGCGGGTTCGGACCGATAGTCACACTTTTACTGACATACTCAGGAAAGGTGGAGCTACTGAAACTCTCAAACTCCATAGAAATGGCGGGCGGTGAAACTGGAGTAGGCTATGGGGCGTTCTCAGTTGAAAAAGTATGAAATCATAGTATAGTTGCGCGATGACTGCCTGCCACTGCTGTTATCTTCTTTCTTATTGTGTAATCCTTCCTCATTATCCATAGATCAAAGACGGAAATATCCATTGTGTGAATCATCACATTTTCACCTGGAAAGGGAATGTGAGAATATGGGAAAAGAGGGGTGGTCAGATATATCTCTTTATTCCTGAAATTTTCAAGAGGGGAAAGATCTTCTGTTGTCTTGCCTTCAACAAAGTTCTCTCTTATAAACTCCTCCCCTTTCAATATTGAAGAGTAATCATCAATCTTTTTATTATCTTCATTCATTATGAATGTCTCAGAAAACATCGATGACAACCCATCTTTCATGGCTGATATCTCAACGTACAATATTTTTTCAGGAACATATTCTTTGGATCTGTGCCAGAATTCTGAAATATTTATATCGCCTGCAACTATTGGATCATAGAATAACCTAAATCCCCCAGAATAAACATCCCTCATCAATCTTTCCCTTATTTCAATTTCACTGCTCCCCCTTAGGTTTTCCCTGAGGCTGCTGATAATTATTTCCCTCATCTGACTGTTATTTTTCTTTATAGTTTCAACCTCTGACAACAGTGGATGCAGGAAACACTTCTGTATATCCTCATCACATTCAGTGCACTTTCTATTCTTATAGGACATTGAGGAACAGCATAATTCATCAGGAATATTCTCGACAAATTCCTGATCTATCATCTTTGATCCCATTTTTTGAATTGTTCCTTTTTCTATTAAAATGGCATCATTTCTGTCATCATCACAGAAATATTGAAACAGTGGTGTTTCCCTGAAAACAACTAATGGTTTTTTCAATTGGGATGATATTATTTTAGCCCTCATCTCTCTGAATTTTTTCATGATATTACCTCAATACTCTGGTCTCTATCCTTGATGGAAATTTCATCTGATGGATTACAGTATTTCTTGCCTTTCTCATGTTTGTCTCTGAGGCTATATCCATACTACCCGTGTTCGGATTCCTTGAATATTTGGGGAACGCGCTTGATGATATATCAACCCTTATTCTATGACCTTTTTTAAAAGTGTGTCCTGTGTTCCACATATCTATTTCAATCTCATTCACCCCTCCCTCCAAAAATACGATTTTATCCATCCCCTTTCTGTACCTTGTCCTGACCATACCATCACACAATCTCTGGGAGTAACCATTCGGCCACACGTCAGTCAGCATAGCCATAAAATCTGTATCAGGGGCATCTGATTTTATGTAAAGAACTGCCCTAACATCACCAAGTACGGTGAGATCATCCTCCAATATTTCTGATGTGTATACAAGAACGTCATCCCTCCTCTCTACTGAGGAATAATTATCTGGACCTCCTATCTGTGCTGATGTTATCTCAGTAATAAATGGAACTGGATTTTCAGGGTCATATATATATGAATCTTCTCCTTCTGTGATAGCTGAGGTATCCAAAATGAGCTTTCCATCACCAAACCTGCTGTTAGCTCTACCTCCGCTGGTAATAAAGAATTTAATGCTCTCTGTTCCTGGGACTGGCCAGTCATCAAATTCTTTCCATTCATTTATCCCCATTATGAATAACCTTGACCTTTTTATCGTGATGTCTTGACCGTCTAGATGTTTCCTAAACCATTTAAGCTCAAGATCAGGAAGGTTTATTATGGCCTGGGGCCCGAAATCTATATCCCCTAATTTCTGAGATTTATTTACCCCGTGCGGCCACGGTCCCACGATTATCGCTTGATTTTCTCTGGAATAGTTAGAAAGAGAATGATTTCTCATCCCAATGTAATTTATGAAAGTTCCTATCTGCTCATCATCATACCAGCCTGAGATGTGCATTACAGGAACATCTATGATATTGAATTTATTCTGATAGCATATCCTCTTCCAGTAATCATCAAGAGTTTGATGCTTCATGTCCTCCCTCCAGTCGGGAATGTCGTAACCGAGCTTCTCAGGCATATCTTTCAAGGGTATGGTTCTGTATACGTCATCCCAGTTTACATCTGAAGGGTCCTTGTATGTCCTCCCGCTCACAAGATACCTCCAGGATAGGTGCATTGGATCCTGAACACCCGTCGGGCTCTCGACAAATGGATCCGATGGACTGACGATAGATACCATTGCCTTCAGGTGAGGAGGACTTTCAATTGCAGTCAACCATTGAATTCTTGCTGAATAGGAAGCACCATACGTTCCCACCATACCGTTGGACCATTGCTGACTTGCAACCCATTCTATGATATCATATCCATCTTTACCCTCATTGAAATAAGGGACGAATTCTCCATCTGAATCACCCCTTCCCCT
>JAGDXO010000059.1 GCA_023256615.1 Thermoplasmata archaeon | reverse complement strand
ACGGGCCCGAGGGGATTTGAACCCCTGGCCTACTGGTTAAGAGCCAGTCGCTCTACCTGTCTAAGCTACGGGCCCATTAGCTCATATCAGGTATTACTTCGATCACATAAATATTTCTAAAACCCAAAATTCCTTAATGATTCTATTAAAAGTCGTAAAAATATATTATATTGTAATCTCTTAAAAAAAATAATTTAATCTTCACCCATATTAATTACATTGCCTCTTGACAATATATCGGCCACTTCCTTTCTCATTATCTCCGTTGGTATTTCCTCATGATTTGAAAGCATCTCCCTGATTCTTGTTTGACTTATGTTTAAACGCGAATCCGGACCATGGGGGCAAACCCTTTCGGATGTGATGCCGTTACACCTTCTGCAATAAAATGTCTCAGTATATTTCAATGGGACAATGCCTACATCATACTCATCGAATATTTTTTGGGCAGCATAAGGATCATAGAAATTCGAGACTCCTGCCTGATCCCTCCCGATGATATAATGTGTTGCTCCATAATTCCTTCTTATAATAGCCAAGAATAATGCCGCTTTTGGACCTGCATATCTCATCGTTATGCTAAGAGACCCCATAACAACTTTTTCCTCTCTATGGTAATTCCTTATTAGAGTATCATACGTTTCAAGTATGGCCCCAGCCCTATAATCGCCCTTCTTTAGTCTTCCTATGACAAGGTGGATGAATAATCCATCTATTCCTGGTAATTCCAATGAGACTTTCTGCAGATATTCGTGTGCTACGTGTGGAGGATTTCTGGCCTGATATGCCACAACATTATTCCATTTCCTTGATTCAAAAATTGATCTAACCTCTGATGGAGAATACTCATACTTTCCACCTGGCAGATTCAATTTTTTAAAGACTGTTATTTTTCCAGAGACAGCATTTTTGTTGTATCTGGTCAACAAATCTTCTACATTGGGGTGCCTTATATCCTCTGTTCCATATACATTACGTGCAATTTTCTTCCTATCTATCTCATAAAATTGCTCAATATCAAGAATCGCATAGGCCTCCCCATTCTTTGATTTCAGGACTACTGAATCACCTTCCTTCAATCCTTTCTTATCTTCATCACTTATTGTCATAATAATAGGGATCGTCCAAGGGAGATCATTTGTAAGCCTGCCTTCTTCCACAACGCTGTTTAGGGTTCCTTCATCCATGAAACCCTCGAGAGGAGAATAAGAACCATCCGCAATTTTAAATGTGTCATAAAAAAAATCTATAAATGGCACAATAGCACTCATTTCCTTTGATTCCTCAGTTAATTTTTGGGCCTTATTCATTTCTATTCTGTTAACGAGTTTCCCGCCATAAGGTGAATTTAGCATTGAACTTCAAATAATGCCTGATTAAATATGTTTTCATAATATAGTTTAATTAATGAAATATGAACATTCACTTACAACTTTTTGGTTATTCTAATTAATTTAATAATGATAAGAAAAATTTATAATGATTAATTTCTTATTTGTCTAATGAAGAAGGAGAATAAAAGTCAATCCTTGCTCCTAATTTTAGTTGAAGGTGTAGCATTATACTTTATTCTTACCTACATTATAATTGGTCCTTTGTTGAAGACTTATTACACCGCAGAACCTGCAGTGAATGAAGTCCCATTTATTGCATCATACATCTCACTGGGATTTTCTGTGGCTTATGTGACCATTGTAATGACAATCTACCCGGCTATAAAATTTGCATACAGAGGTGAGACTGATGAATAATAAAACAATTTTAGAATTTATCTGGATTGGTGGCGTTGTTATTATTCTTGCGTGGGCTGCCATTGCTAATGCTTCATATATATATTCGCACCAGGATAACATTGCCAATCCTGTTGCTAACGATCCTTCAGGGACGGTAATTAATGTAACAGGATATCAATGGGGCTGGCAGTTTACATATCAAAATGGCACCACGACTACTGATAAATTGATATTGTTTTCAAATACAACCTATACGTTAATAGTGACAAGTAAGGACGTAATTCATGATCTGTACATCCCAAAATTTGGAATCCAGGTTTATGCGGTTGCAGGTCATCCGAACCAGATTTCATTTAAACCCACATCACCAGGGCAGTATATTATGGAATGCGTTGAATATTGTGGGGAATATCATTATGAAATGAGAGGTGTGGTGGTGGTATTACCATGAGTTTCTCATTTCAACTTGCAATCTTTGGATCTACTTTGGCTGTCCTTTTTGTAATGGGTTTTTTACTGTATTTTTTTGCACAGGATTATAGAAAAAAACTTCTGACAGGTACACAGGTATCACAATCAAAGACTGAAAATAACCTTATGCTATCAAGGATGAGAAGAGAGATAAGTCTTTCGGCATTCATTCTTGATGATAGCAAATCCATAGGTATAAGGTATCTAATCACCAGTCTCATATTTTTCTTTATAGGTGGCCTTGCAGGTGTTGGAATGAGGATAAGTCTGTGGTTCCCCAATCCAACCTTTCTGACTCCAGTGCAGTATAATATTTTATTGACTGAACACGGAACACTCATGCTCTATGGATGGGCATCAGGAAGCATCCTAGGACTAGGCTATTACTTATTACCTTCCATGCTTAAGATAAGAAGGGATTCTCTGGGTGTGGTTAATTCAATAATGTTCTGGTTTTTCTTGCTGGGAGGGCTTTTAATCATATTCTCTAAAAGTAGCGCAACTTGGTACTTTTATTATCCTCTTACCGACCAGCTTACTGAAACTGGTGGAGGAATGTTTTCCTTCGCCACACTGATAGGTATACTGTTCATATTGACATCATTAACTATTTCCTCAGTCATATTCTTGAAGATGATTTTCCTAGACAGAGATGAAAATATGGGATTATCACGTCTGCCACTTTTTGCCTGGTCTATTGTATCAACCGCGATACTCATTATTTCTAGTGCACCAATCTCAATGATTGCAGATGGGATGGTTATTTATGATCTGATAAATCCTGTTTTCTTTACAGGATCAAACGGTACTGCCCTGGGATATGCAATAATGTTCTGGTTTTGGGGCCATCCTATTGTTTACGTTGCCGTATTGCCTGCATTTGGTCTTATATATGAACTTCTACCTAAATATGTTGGAAAGCCTGTCTATAGCTATTCCAGTGGGGTCATTGGTCTGCTCTTGCTTCTTGTTTTTAGTGCAACTGTATGGGGTCACCACCTTTTCAACAGTGGCCTTGGTACAGTATGGGACATATTATTTTCCACAACGTCATTTATAGTCGTCATACCGTCAGCAATTACCGTCTTTAATTGGATTGCTACACTATGGAGTGGTAGGATCAGGTTAACCGTACCAATGATGTTCATAATAAATGCAATCGTGGATTTTATCATAGGAGGTGTAACTGGAGTAATGCAATCTGACGTTGGAATAAATGAGCTCATTCATGGTACATACTGGGTTACAGCACATTTCCATTTCATACTTTTAGGGATGACTACGGGCATGGCATTTGCGGCAATTTATGTTCTTTATCCGACATTATCGGGAGGTAAAATGTATAATATCAATATGGCCAGAGCCCATTTTATTCTCACTGCCGCAGGAACCTATGTGATGACAATACCTTGGGCTCTTGGAGGTTTTCTAGGAATGCCTAGGAGGGTTGCAGGGTATTTTGGAATATTCCAGTCCTATCAAGATGCGGCTGCAATAGGTGGAATAATACTTGGTTTGGGCCAGCTCATTTTCCTCATTAATTTTACTTACTCAATGTATTCGCCGACAATTCATAGCAACGAAAATATTCTTGAGGAGGCATCATTATGAATAAGTTTACACCTCTATTCGTGATATCAATAATAATCATATTTTCAGCTGGTTCCTTCCTTTACTTTATGTATCCAATTGGAGGCTCTGCCCAGCAATCCAATCTTGCAACATACAATTCTACAATTGAAATAACTCTTTACGCAAATGCAGCCGGCTGGAATTATAATACTTCAAATCCAAATCCAACAATTTATGCAAAGACTCATGTACTCCTTGAATTCAGAGTTATTGAGCAGGACACACTTCCGCACACTTTTACCATAAATCCTGGACCCAACGAGTCACAGGCAAGTGCAATAATAAATGTCAACATCCCTCCAGTTCCAGGTACTGTTGTTTGGGCGAACTGGTCATTCTCCACACCGGGAATATACACATATTGGTGCATAGTTCATCCTGAGACCATGGTGGGCAAATTAATCCTCAATTCATCCGGAAACAATTCAACTGCAACTGCTATTTCATCAAATCAATCATTGTTCAGTTTAAAGGGAAGTAGTAATATTTATGGTGCAAGGGAAGACCTATATTAATAAATTCAAATTGTTAAAACCTGGTATCACGCTGCTCCTTGATTTAGTAGCAGTCTCGACCTTCTTTTTAGGCATTGAAAACAGCTCCCTTTTTTGGAAGATTGCGCCTCTATTAATATCTGGGACCCTAGCTTCTTTCTCCTCGTCCCTCCTTAATAATTATTTTGATAGAGATATAGATGTTAAGATGAGAAGAACCTTGTGGAG
>JAGDXO010000015.1 GCA_023256615.1 Thermoplasmata archaeon | reverse complement strand
TAACATCTGTGGTTGGAAATTTAGATACAATAGAAACAATGCAAAGCATATTAGAAAATGGGCAGGCTGACATGGTTTCGCTTGGAAGATTACTATTGAGGGACCCATACTGGCCTTCCAGACTGGCATATGCTGAAACAGGTAAGAAGTTCTTTCCCGAACAGTATGCTGATGGATTCAGAGGTTTAGTTAAAAATTAAACTTCATCTAATACTCTTAATCCTTTCCCTTAAATTTTTTTTGTCTATCTTTCCGGTACTGGTCAAAGGCATCTCATCAATCTGTAAGAATTTATCTGGGATCCACCACTCTTTAATCTTTCCGTCCTGAACCATTTTAGAAAGTGCATCCCTCAGTTCCTTTTCGTTGAAGGTCATCCCCTTTTTCAATTTCACAAAGCACCAGGGCCTTTCCCCCCATTTCAAATCTTCCTTACCAACAACTGCTGCCATCTCTACTGAATTAATGTCTGAAATGGCATTTTCCACAACTGCGCTTGGAATGAACTCTGCCCCGCTCTTGATCAAGTCCTTGATTCTGTCAGCAATCCTTATATTTCCTTCGGAATCCAAATATCCAGCATCTCCTGGCATGAACCATCCGTCTTCAGAGTAAGCTTTCCTTGATTCTTCAGGATTGTTGAAGTATCCTTCCGGAAGCCAGGGGGCTCTGAATTTTATCTCTCCTCCTTTTGAACTGTCAAATTCAAATTCAGTGTGAGGTGCTGGAGTAATGGAATTGGTAGATATTTCGAATTCCTCATATTTCTCTCTAGAGCCTTTTCTCTTTAACGTTCCTATGCCTGCAATTAGACCGTCAGTGAAACCATATATGGACGTTAATTCTATATTCTTTTTTAGGGCCATATTTACAAGCCCAGTAGGGATGGCTGCACCACCTATAAGAATTTTCATTCCATTGAGTTTATCTGAATTTGGCGATGAAAGCAAGGAATAAAGCATAGTAGGGACCATGCTCATCCAAGTCACATTCGCCCTTTCGATCAGCGATAGGGTGCTCTCCGGATCGAAGCGTCCATCCATTACGTATCTTGAGCCAAGCATGGTGGCAAAATATAATGTGCCCCAGGACCAGATATGGTAATAAGGTATAAGCGAGAATACTGTATCCCTTGATGAAATTCTCGAGTTACCATCATATGCTGAAAGCATTGTAAGTATTGACCAGATTGCAAGAACCATATCTCTCTGGGAATAGATTATCCCTCTCGGCTCGTTCGTTGTCCCAGATGTGAATAACACCGACGCCTTATCCGTCTCTAGAGATCCTGGAAATTTTGTATTAGTTTCCTCATTCAGGAGATCTTTAAAATAGTTATAATTACCCTGAACATCTCCTATGGCATAAACATTCTTTCTATCTATCAGACCCAGAGAGATTATTTTTTCCACAAGTGGTGCAAAGTCCTTAGAAAAAAATAGAGCTTCATCCTTTGCAGATTGAACAGTCCTTATCATCTGGTCTGGCGGGAGTCTAATATTTACCGGGTGTATAATTGAGTGGCCGAGCGGAATTCCGTATAAAAGTTCTGAGAATTCTATTGTATTCCAGTCCAGTACCCCTATGGTTTTCCCGCTTAAACCTGAATTGATGATTGCATTACTAATCAAAGCGCTTTCATTCCTGAAATTCTTATAGGTTATCCTGCGGTCCTTGTATAATAAATACTCTTCAGGATTTCTCAATAATGTCTGGGAAAATAATCTGTCGAGAGTTAGTCCAATAGATTTATTTTTGTTCAATGTAATCCCTAAAACATATTATAGAAAATTCACTATTTAAATTTGCCTCCAATTAGTGATTGGAAAGAGTTAATAAATTTTAAACGATACTATATATGAAATATTTAAGTATTATAATATCCATTCTAATATTATGGTGGGAGGATTTACAGGGAAAATATTGAGGGTGGATCTCGATAAACTTTCGGTTAGCATAGAGAACACCAATATGGAATGGGCACGCGAGTACATTGGAGGTCAGGGACTTGCAACAAGGTATTTTGTTGAGGAGGTTGATGCAAAGATTGATCCATATGATCCAGAAAATGAGCTTATAATAGCTCCGGGACCGCTGACAGGGACAAGTGCTCCAACAGCCTCAAGGTATATGGCTGTTACAAAAAGTCCATTGACAGGCACCATTACAAGAAGCAATTCAGGTGGTTTTTTTGGTGCAAAGCTCAAACATTCTGGCTTCGATATGATAATTATAAAGGGAAAGGCAAAGGAGCCCGTTTATATTCTGGCTGATAACGGGAATGCGTACATAAAGGATGCAAAGCATCTATGGGGAAAGGATGTCTTTGAAACCGATGATATTTTAAAGAGAGAAAATACGGGTAATGTTTCTGTTGCCTGCATAGGCCCTGCAGGAGAAAATCTTGTAAAATTCGCATCAATTATGAATGATAAACACAGAGCTGCCGGAAGAAATGGCGTAGGGGCGGTCATGGGGTCCAAGAATCTGAAGGCGATTGTCGCAGGAAACGGAAAAATGCCTGCTATAGCGGACAAAGCCAAATATCCTACAGTTCTTGCAAAAATGTTAAAGAAACTCAAGGAGAATCCGGTGACGTCTCAGGGTCTCACAAACTATGGAACAGAGGTACTTACCAATATCATTAATGCCAGTGGTATTTATTCTAATAAAAATAGCAGTGAGTCAGGGGAGGATAATCTTGCTGATGATGTAAGTGGAGAAACACTTGCAAAAACTTATCTCATAAGGAATGCATCATGTTTTGCGTGTCCAATACACTGCGGCAGGGTAGTGAAATTCAATGAAAGGGAAAGTGAAGGACCAGAATATGAATCAACATGGGCTCTCGGACCAAACACAGGTATACATGATTTTTATCCAATAATAGCTGCTAATGATAATGCTGACAGGCTAGGATATGATACAATTAGTGCAGGTCTGACATTTTCATCTGCTATGGAAATGTATGAGAGAGGTATAATTCCTAAGAGTGACGTAGGACCAACCAGGTACAATTTTGGCAATCCCTCCGCACTTCTGGAGATGAGTATAAAGGTAGCTTACAGGAAAGATTTTGGTGATGCCCTTGCTGAAGGTTCTCTAAGGCTGGCTAAGAAATATGGCCATCCCGAGTTCTCAATGAGTGTAAAGGGACAGGAACTAGCGGCCTATGATCCGAGAGGTGTATGGGGAATGGCGCTTGAATATGCTACCAGCAATATAGGTGGATCACATATGAGAGCATATACAATATCCAATGAAATACTGAATGTGGAACCTGTTTCAAATCCTACAGAACTGAAGGGAAAAGCAGAGCTTGTAAAATATGTACAGGATTTCACTGAGGTTATGGACTGTTCAGGTCTCTGCCAGTTTCCGTCATTTGCACTCAATCTCGACGATTATCTTGAGTTGATAAACGCTGTGACAGGATTCAATTATTCCAGAGATGAAATTCTGGAAGCTGCTGAAAGAAACTGGAATCTTGAAAGAATATTCAATCTGAAAGCAGGAATATCTCCTGACGAAGACAGACTTCCAGAGAGATTCCTGAAAGAACCGATGCCAAAGGGGCCCAACAAGGGGAAAGTTGTTCCCTTGAAGGAGCTGCTTGAAGATTACTACAAAGTTAGAGGATGGGATGAAAGGGGTATTCCTACCGCATCCCTAATTGAAAAACTGAAACTGGGTTTCTATAAAATCTAACCTCCTGCCACTGGGGGGAACAGATCTATGATGTCCTCCCCGTTTAATTTTGTTTGCAGACCATCTAGAAATTTTACATTTTTACCATTAACAAGTATTATTATGTTGCTTCTCATATTTCCTTTCTCATCCCTCATGATTTTATTATACTGATTGCTACCAAGCGATTCAAGGAATTCAAGGATCTCAGCTATTGAGGCAGCATTCACATTAAGTTCATCTTTTCCAAATATCTCTCTTAAATTTGCATAAAGTCTCACGAGGACCATTGTATTACCTTAACAGAAATATCCTCTTTATATTTATCTTCCTGAGATTCTTGAAATGTCAAGGAATAAGAAAATTCCATATAATGGAATTCATAATTGTAATGCATCACCTAGCTTTTTGTCAAAATAATTAAATAAATGATTATAAATCATTAGACATTAATCACTAGATGAAAAATCATTCAGAAAAACTGGCAATAATCGGCGGGGGGACAATAGGCATGTCCATTGCCATTCCCCTCAGTCAAAACGGATATAGTGTAACTGTGACAAGAAGAAATACAGATAAGATCAGGGAATTGAAAGACTATGGGATAGAGATTTCAAATGATAATTCCAAGGCTGTTGAAAAATCTGATATCATCATATTTGCTCTCAAACCTTATGACATAATTCCAGAAATGGAAAAACTGAAGAAATTGCTTGAAGGAAAAATAGTAATATCAATGGCAGCAGCTATATCACTTTCACAGATGAACGAAATTCTGAAGAAATCATACCTTGTAAGGGCCATGACAAATATTGCAGCAAAGGTGAGCTCGGGATTCACACCATTTTCTGTCCTAGTCAAGGATGAAAAGATCATCAAAAAGGTGGAATCTGTCCTAAAATCATTCGGTGAAACTCAGCTTGTTGAAGAAAGATATATGGATGCATTGACGGCCTTAAGTGGCAGCGGCCCTGCCTATATTCTCACAATAATAGAAGCTATGATGTACGGCGGTCTGAAGGTGGGTTTACCCAGAGACTTGGCTCTTAAAGCTTCATATCAGACTGTTCTTGGCTCCGCAAAGCTTTTGGCAGAAAGCACCGAGCATCCTTCCGTAATTAAGGAAAAGGTAATAACTCCTGGAGGGGTGACAATAGAAGGCATATTCGAGCTGGAGGATCTAAGATTAAGAACAGCAATAATGAGGGCAATAGAATCATCAACAAAAAAATCAAATGAGATATCGAGGGCAATTGAAGAAAAAATAAGGAAAAAATAAA
>JAGDXO010000032.1 GCA_023256615.1 Thermoplasmata archaeon | reverse complement strand
CGGCCGGAGCATTTTCTCTATGGAAATAGAAATTCATGCAATTTGAAAAATTATTACTAATTCCATTGACATAAAATTAATAATAATTGAAAAGAAATGTTAATTAATTAATATTTCTTATTTTAGATTTATCATTTTATCACCGTTCCTATTTTGAATCCTATAATTCTTTCTAAAATACAGCTATATATTGAAATATTTTCTCATTAAAAGAATCATAATGAAAATCTATTTATAATATTTATTCCATGTATAAAATTGAAGTGATCGGAATGGAAAGGAAAATTTTCATTATTGTCCTGATTATAATATCTTTGATTCTACTCTCCTCTTTGAATTTCAGTAGTGCTTTGATTCAAAATAATAACCAGAAAAATTTTAACCCTACACCTATTACACCACAAGTTTTAGGATATTCTATAAAAAATCAATCTTCCTCTTTAATTATGGGCAGCAATGGAAGTGTTTACATATACACTGCTGTTGACGGAGGAGGTGTTTCAATATCTGGTGAAAATTTTAATGTCGTTAATTCAGTGACTGATGGAAATCTTGTCACTGCTGCTGTTACAGGATATTCATCTTCAAATAACGGTTCCTACAACTCAAACGGAGCAGCATTTTATGCTATAGGGGGTATTTCAATCGGCAGTACTTCAGGTATTAATACAAATATCCCGATTTATAATTTCTCATTTTCTAATGGCAATTACGGAGCCAATCATGCAAACGGAACATTCACAGTTAGTAGTTCAGGGTCACTTGTGATTATAGTTGCAGCAGGATCGACAAATACCAATCCCATAATCACAGGAAATTTCTCTATGAAAAATCTAGATGAGCTTAATTCCACTATTTCAATAATCCAAGATGAGGCCGTGCTCAACCAAGGGACATATTCTGTTTCAGTTAATATGACCAATAACGGAACTAATCTCAATGGATGTTCTGTTATTCTTGAAGTTTATGTGATTGGAAAGAGCGTATTCTACCCTCCGCAAAAATATCCAATTACTTTTACGGAAAATGGTCTTTCGCAAGGTACAACATGGTCTGTCACTCTTGATAATAATACGCTTTCGTCCTCAAGCAATTCCATTACTTTTAATGAATATAATGGGACATATCTCTTCAACGTACAGAGCACAGATGGACTGAATCCTTACCCATCCAGCGGTTCAGTTACGGTGAAAGGGTCTCCAATAAATATTTCAATTAACTTCTTACCTCCTGCCACTTATGTTGTAACTTTTTATCAAGAAGGATTGCCACCAAATTACAAATGGTGGGTAACAATTGATAATGTCACTAAAAATGCATCTTCCTCTGGTAGTATCTCCTTTGATCTTATGAATGGTAGCTATGAATATTCAGTAGGTGTTCAGAAAGGTTATACTGCATCACCATCAAACGGGACATTCACTGTATCTGGTTCTTCTAATACCATTTCCATTTTATTCAGTCCCATGCATTACGTTTTAAAAGTCATTGAAAAGGGTTTACCTTCCGGATTCCAGTGGTATATAACGCTTAACGGAAACGAATATTCTTCATCAAATTCAACGATTATAATCTCCCTTTTGAATGGAAATTATACAATTAATTTTCCAAGTTTCCAGGGTTATAAACCTCAGAAAACTGGCGTGGTTATAAAAATTGATAATTCAAATGATACTGTATACATATATTATAATTTCATTTCTCCATCCAACATATCCCCATTTGACTCACCAGACATTATGCTAATTGCCTCAATTGTTCTTCTTCTTTTACTTGGTTTTTTTGTTTCCATTACCTTAAGAGGTGGTAAAAATGAATTATAATATGCAACAACCAATGGGAAAAGTCAGAAAGAAAGGGAGTCAAATTAAGAATGGACTATTATTAATGGCAATTGGATTACTAGCAGGAGCTATTCCGACTTTAGGGTCTGTACTTACCATACTTATACTTGTAGGAATGATTTCTGTATTTTTAGGATCAAGGGATCTTTCTAATTCCTATAGAAGATTTTCATCAATAGCATTAGTTCTGATCATTATAATGATAATTCTTGAAATTGTTGCTCTTTCCAAAGTACTGTCTCTGATATTTACTATAACCAATTCAGCGTCTTTACCTTATTCTGCAATAATTAATGCCACTGATCCATTTTTATTCTTGGTTTCAATTGCCTATGCATTTCTAGGAGCTTCTCTTATCCTTATTTCCTATCCAATTCTCCCAAAGAGCGTAAGAATTTTAGCCTGGATAATGTATGCTTTGACTTATGCAATATTCATTTCAGAAGCATATACTCAAATGACCAATTTAAACAAAATGTACTATCAGATTGTTACTATTAACAACATATCAGTTTATTCCTCTTTCTCTACTGGAATTGATATAGGAGCTGCGTTATTTAATCTCTTATGGGCAATCATGTTCTTTATCACTTACAGTTATGCTAGGAAGATATTTCCTAATACGGTCCAGTATGGCACGCAATATCAAGGAGCTCCCCAGTATTATCCGCCGAGCAATTTGAATCAGAATAATCCCGATCAACAGAATATGAATACAAGCCCTCCCACATTTACTCCTCCGATTCAGCAGGCATATACTTACTGTCCAAATTGCGGTACACAGAATACACCGGATGCAATGTTTTGTTCTAGGTGTGGTTATAAATTAAAATAAGAAATGTTTACTACCTAAATGATTTAATTTTACTTTTTTATTATTTTGATAATGATATGACAATATAATATTCAATATCTGAGAATAATTGAAGCGATATGTTGATGGCAGTTAGCTTTTTGATTTAGTCAGAGAGAATAGAGAAGATTTTGCATCTATTTTTAGAAATTGAGGAAAGATTTCAAGATTAATCTAATGAGATTATTTAAGGAAAATCTAATTATTTCATCAATTTAATAAATCCTTTCGTTATCAATAGGGATCTAATTTATTGATTAAAATATATTATAACAATATAATTTGAATATAGAAGAGATAAAATGAAAAAATTAAGTAAAATATTGAAAATCACTGAGGTTGCTTTTGAACTTCATTCCTATTGCCTGAAACCTGCTGTTCGTAAGCCTTTGGTATGTCCTCACTGTTCAAAGCCTGACCCATTGGCAGAATATACATATTGAAATATGGCTTTCCAAGTAGCATATTTGTTGCAGCTGGATCTGAATTCATTGACATTAGTTCTGCTAGCCTTGCTCTGATTGCAGTATTTATATCTATCCCCATTCCAGTAAACTGGACAATCCTTTTCATCGTCTCATCTTCCGGTTCTATCCTAATTATTCGGCTAATTATGAGATTTATGCCAAGCTCAGAAAGTATCTGTCTTAAGGATGCAGTGACTGCATCGCTTAGCTTATGAAGGCTAGAATAAAGTTCCCTTACCGATATGATGTTCAGAACCTGTGAGACAGATTGATCAATAATTGGCGATACATATTCAGAAAGATTTGCAACGGTATAGAAAACACCATTTAATTGAACGTTTTGCAACAGCTTGACTGGATCGGTAATTTGAAAATAGTATGCCACCTCATATACCAATGGAATCAGTTCTGAGGTCTGAGAAACTCCCTTTGTTCTTGATTCAAACCTTGATGTTGAGAAAAAGATTGCTTCCACAGTCCATGGCACATTTCCTCCATAGCCAAGTTTTGAGAATATATTTGCAACAGGGCTATTTGGTGTATTAAGATCATATTGACCGGCGTCATAAACCTGTTGTATTTGCCCCTGTATCCTTACTATTGACTTCTGATTTGATTCAACTATCATCCTCGACCTTGTTCTGATGTCTACGTTGTGGTCCCTCCATATCATTACCCCAGGTGCCATCATATCCTGTCCGTTTTCCATCAGAGTCCTTACAACTGTCCTGAAAACAATACCGGCAGTCATAGTTATCACTTATCTTACGCTTTCCGGAATAAAAAATTTTTCCCTTTCTGAAAATTTTTCCATTAATTGCAACAGTTTAGAATACAATACATCATTATCCAGTACTTTATTATCTATCAATTCTTTGGTTTTGGATATCATTTCATAGTCACATTCTACAATTTTTTTTAGAATTTCATCATCTATTTTGAATCTATCATGATAATTGTATGCTCCAGTTGGTGCACCTGATACGTTGTTGATGAAAGACCTTAGTAGCGAAATAGTTTTCTCATATTTTGAGATCATAGGATCAAAAGGATTTTTCTCGCTGATATCATTCTCATTTCTTTCCAAGTTCTCTCTAAGTCTTGATAGATTATCTCTTATTGCATTCTTTACTATCATATCATCCTGTTTTATCAAGTCTCTATTCTTGTACCCTTTGAAACCGGGAAGAATTAGGAGCAGTTTCTCATAGGGAGAGAGCTTAGAATCTGATATATTCGACATATTTAAATATAATGTAAATGGTATTTATCTTTTTTGCCGCAAACCTGTTCTCTATACAAATTAACAGATACATTTTAACTGCGTTAAAAAAAGGTCCCTATAAATATTCCTTATCAATATAGTCTGAGGAAGTTCAAAATACTACCATATAAATTGCCAAGGTTGAAAATTGTGATGTAACTGATTGATTCCTTTTAACTCGATCTTTGAATTCTCCTCTAAAAGATGAAAATTAGAGATTTATGCTATTACATTATTGTTAATCTTACAATTGTCTTTGATCCTCCATTTATTATTTCAATGATTTACTGTTAATATCTAAAATTTTGTTTAAAGAGGTATAATCAAAATTAAAAAAAATTAGTGACGAACAACTTTCTCCATATAATTTCTTGCCAATAGCATCATAATGCCCGTGATTAATCCTGAAAATATTATTGCTATTACAGCCCATGTTACTGTGTTCATCTGTAAGGCTTGAAGGGTGTTACCGGCCTTTAACAGGTCATAGATTCTTTTTACCCGAAGGAAAACTATCACAGTCACCACGAACATTATTATATAAACAAGACCATATGCATAGAATAAACCAACTGTATAAGGTGTTGGAATGCCAGATGCTGCATATGAAGCCGATATAGAGATCGCATTAATTATATCTGAAACAAAAGAAAAGAAGAACAGGACCATTACTATTATTGAAAAGATAAATGCTATCAGAATCAGTGTTTTAGATGTTTCAAAATCATTAGAAAACATATTGTCCAAATTGAATGGTTGATAACTTTGATTTTGACCTTGATTTTGTTGTTGATTCTGAACACCTTGACCTAAATAATTCTGATTAGGAGGTGTACTCTGATACTGGCCAAAATTCGTATTTGTATTGTTAGAAGGTGATTGATTTAAAGGAGTTTCGAATTTGTTTCCGCAAGAGATACAAAATAATGCATCATCTTGATTCTGTGCGCCACACTTTGTACAGTATTTCATAATACTGTAATGTTTGTCACCCTATTTATATTTATCATACATATAATTTAAAATTAAAAGATTAATAACTAAAACTTATATTTTACAAAATCAAATAAATATGGCCTAGAGTGCTCCTGCTTTCAGAGGATAGAGAAATCTGAAAATATAAGCTCTCATTCAGAAATAGATATTTATGGTTTTTAAAGTACTTCATAAAAGGAATTCTGGATAATAATATAATCAAAATCAACTGAAGATTTTAAAAAGGATGTAAAATTATTCCTGGGCATTTTGGATAAAGTTATTCCCGGATTTCACTCGTATATTCATACTGAAAGCTAGTGCACTTGCCCCAAAAAGTGGATTTTAAGGATAATGC
>JAGDXO010000053.1:2220-5993 GCA_023256615.1 Thermoplasmata archaeon | reverse complement strand
CAACTCGAAACATATTAATACATCAATTTGAATTCCCCCCTTGGGTGGGTCAAATGGAAAAACCTATAAAAAGAAGACCAGATGACGATGACGATGATTATGACGACGATGACGATGACTTCTGAGGAAAACATAAGATTTGCCTCGGAAGATGATATCGAATCCATCAGGGAAGTTGAAAATAGAGCATTTGGTATTCACGCCTATGATTATTTAACTTTAAAATATATGGTTACGGAAGCAAATTCCGTAACAGTTGTTTTTGATTATGATAAAAAAATTTTAGCTTATGCGACAGTTTATTTCAGAAAAAATTCACGGGTAGCTCATCTCGAAAGTATAGCTGTCGACCCCATTGCTCAAGGTAAAGGAATAGGCAAAGTTTTACTGAAAGAGGTTGAGAAGATATCTATTAACAATGGCTGTGATAGGATGATTTTAGAAACATTTGAAAAAAATGAAGCAGCTTTGAAATTATATAAAAATTCTGGGTATGAAGTAAAGGAAATTATTGAAAATTATTATACAATACCCTATGATGGTTCAAGAAATGCCATAAGGTTATTCAAATATCTCAGAAACACTATTTAACGTGAAATCAATAACCAAGTATGGTAAGGGTTATGGCTACTGGTGTATTCGATATTTTGCATCCTGGTCATTTACATTTCTTAAGAGAAGCTAAAGAAATGGGGGATGAACTAGTAGTCGTAGTAGCAAGAGATTCTGTTGCAGAAAAGATGAAGAGGAAACCATTTATTCCTGAAAATATAAGATTGACAATGGTTTCTTCATTAAAACCAGTTGATTTAGCCATTCTTGGGGTCGAGGGTAATATTTATGATATTTTGAATTTGGTAAGGCCCGATATTTTGGCCTTGGGATATGATCAGGAGTTCGATGAAGCTCAGATATTGGAAGAAGCAAAAAAAAGAGGCATAAACCTAAAAATTGTCCGAATATCAAAATATTCAGACAGTGAATTCAATGGCACAAGAAAGATAATAAAAATGCTTAAGGAAAAAGTTTATTAATTATATTTCGGGCCAGACCGTCATCGTATTCATTCTTTCTCCTATATATTTTTTAATATTCTCCAGGTTCGAATGATTGTTAAAATTATCAAGTGCTTTCTTTGCGTCATTCAGATTGAAACTATTAAAATTACGAAATGCTCTGCTTACATCGTCAACAATAGAAATATCCCCGTATATAGAAGTTCTACTCAATGGGTTTAGGTCTATCGTTATTATAAATTTCCCCATTTTCTTCAGTGCCTCAGCTCTATCTCCATCCTCCAAAGGTATTAGCACGGTATCTGCGGTAAAAATCCCCTCTCTTTCACAACGCCCCCTATCATGCACAAGACCCGGAATCCTTTCATCCTGTTTCCTTCCAAGAATATTTAATCCAAGATTACTGAAATGATCTACAATTTTATTAATTCTATCTTCAGACCAGTAAAAAATATTAGCTTCTACCTTAATATTATATTTTTTTGCGAAAGAAACAATCTCATCATCTGCGAGAGCAGTCACATTTCCATTTACCGATATTACTGGATTTTTAGATTCTAGAATTTTTGCAAATGCAGCCATCTCTGCGTTAAGTGCAAATTCCGTGCTCTTTTCTCCAAGGATATAATCAAAAGCCTCACCTCTTCCATGAGAAATAAGACCAGAGACAGTTACCACTCCTTTCTCATAAAACTCCAAGAGTCTTTCTCTTTGTTTCAGACTTTGATATCTAGGATGATTTTTTGGGATTTCCAAGTTGATCACCAATTATTGTATCTAATTTTTCAAGAAATTCCTCCTCCTTATCAAATGGAATTTCCCCACCAGAGGCAATATTATGGCCTCCACCGTGCCCTCCAACTTCGGAAGCTGCTTTAGATAAAGCCAATGAAAGATCCACCCCTTTATCAATCAAATCCCAGGTTGCCCTTGAGGATACTTTAACATTTTTATTTTTATACAGTGCAATGGTTGGTTTATCCTTTTCAAACAGGTAGAGCATGCAGATCCCCGCCGTTGTACCAGCAAGAGACTGTGAATTAACATGGAAATATTGTATATTTCTCCTTATTTTCACATCATTAACGGCCTTTTTAATTTCAGCCAAAATTTCCTCCTTGAGCGAAATCCATATCTTCCTTAAGTTATCTAAAGCCTCTTCGTTACCCATTACCCAAGACACAGGAAGTCCCATTTCGCCGCTTCTTCCAGCATAATCGATGTAACTCGAGAGAAGATGATCACTCAATCCAAGAGATTTAAAAAAATATTTATTTATAACAAGTGAATCAAATCCTTCATTTGCCGTATTTCCCTTTAATAATATAATCATCAATGCATCGGCAAGTCTGGTTCTGATCTCATCAGAAAGATTCTCAATCTTTATATCTGGATCTATTCCCAATCTATTAAGAAAAACTTTACATGATTCCCGTTCACCACTCAAACCATTAAAGTATGGATCTGTGGAGTAATAAATTGCATCAGTAATGTTCTCTCCATCTAAATTGAGGTCCTTTTTGAATTGAAAATTCTTTCCAAATTCCTCTATTATTCTTGAATTTATGCCGTAGTAACCACCAATATCCTGTTTGTCTCCTATCAGCCCGCTAATGAAGAAGGGGAATAGGTCACTATTCCTTTCGTCAACGAGAATGGATGTTATGAACGCAACAGTACTGGAACAGGCTTCTCTGCTTCCATCATAACCATAAGTCCTAGGATTAAGATCAAAAATCCTTTTAGGTTCGATAGAGGGGGGTGTGTGATGGTCTATAAGTATTGTTAATTCATTATTGAAAAACTCTATGCCATCTGCTCCAAGATCACTTATAATAAGCGGTTTACCTTCAGATTCTTTAATTATTTCCGAATCAAAGGATTTTAAAAAAGTTAAATGGAATCTTTTATTTATTCTTCTCAAAGTTTCTGATATAATAATGGCAGATGAAATACCGTCAGCATCGTAATGACTGAATATTCTAAAATTATCGTTCTTCCTTATTGATTCAGCGGCGTTCTTGAAATTTGATAAATATTCATCCTTTAATTCTATCATTTGACTAGTAATTCTGCTGTTTCTATTGAGTAGAACCAATTGCTGGGAAGTTTACTATTCCTCTTATAGTAGTCTGCGAGTCTTTTAATCTTAGCTTCTATTAATTGAAGCCCCCTTTTATTCTTTAGATCTTTAGGGTTGGAAATTAAATGTTTATTCAGATTAACGGCCTTCTTCATTAACGAAACAAGATCTTCTGGAATTGAATCATTAATATTTTTAGTCTCTAAAATTTTTGATACTCTGTGGCCTGTAATCTCTTTAACTTTTGGAATGCCATATTGATCTCTTAATATCATCCCTATCCTTGATTTTGTCATCCCTTCTTTTTTTAATTTTATAATTAACTGCTCGATCTCATTATTGTCCATGGATACCCAAGAAGGTTTACCCTCTCTTAATGGTGGCTTTGAGCCTGATTTTCCTCTCTTTCTGGTATGCATCCTTGCCATCGTTGCACCTTTCCGTTCATGGAATTATAATACTTAAATGTTGATAAAGGTGATGTGTATGATGCAATAGTAGTTGGTGCAGGCCCATCAGGCGCTAGAATCTCGGCAAATCTGGCATCAAAAGGGTTTAAGGTGCTAATGATAGATTTAAAGTCTGAGATAGGTGTGCCCAACCATTGCTCAGGACTTGTGGATGAAAGAGTTGTAAAATTAGTTGGATACGACCTTGTAATAGATAAACCAGAG
>JAGDXO010000053.1:0-2120 GCA_023256615.1 Thermoplasmata archaeon | reverse complement strand
GGATGAAAGAGTTGTAAAATTAGTTGGATACGACCTTGTAATAGATAAACCAGAGAAAGCTGAAATAATAACTCCTTTGTCATCATTCTTCCTATCTTCCAAAAGGATGTTTGTAATAGATAGGATAAGATTAGATAAACAACTTTCAGAGATAGCACAATCCTATGGTACTGATATATCTCTAAGAAGAAGGTTTTTCAATTATTCGTTGAAAAATCATGAAATAAATGTTTTAACTAGCGGAAAAGGCGGTTTTATGGAATTCAGGACAAAATTTCTCATAGGTAGTGATGGCCCATTAAGCCAGGTAAGAAATTTATCCCGAATAAAATCTCCTAAATTGCTCCCATCAGTTCAATTTGATGTTGCTAGCAGAAGCGAGGAAGTTAAACTTTACCTTGATCGTACAAAAACTCCAGAATTTTTCTCTTGGGAAATACCTCATAATGGAGAAACAGAAATAGGGGCGTCAGGAATTGGTTCTTTAGATACCGTGGCTTCACTTGCAAGTGATAGGAAGATTATCAATAAGAGGGGGGGCATTATTCCTTTGGGTCCTACAGATTTAGGAACCGGAAATGTATTCTTGACAGGTGATTCTGCCGGCTTAAGCAAGGCTACAACTGGAGGTGGCCTTTATGCAGCCCTAAAATCTTCAGACTCCCTCTCAGAAGCAATACTTACGGAAGGCAACATACTAAAAAATTACCGAAGAATATGGTATTCCAATTTTGGGAAGGAAATTAAGAGGGATTTTATGCTAAGACGTTTAATAGACAGGTTTGAAAAATATTACCAGCTGTGGATTCCATTTTCCACGGCAAACATTGAAGGAATTAACTCTGTAGGGGACATAGATTATCCTTCTAAATTATTGTTGTATATATTGGCTGCAAGTCCTTTAAAGATAAATGAAATAATTAAAGATATTATTTTGCTGTCAGATCGAAACCACAATTATAGCAAATGAGAGCATCCTTTGATATCATAGTACCGCAATTTGGACAGGGAATCATTTCTTCATGTGTTACTTCTTTCCCCTCTATTAAGGATTTTATATGATCCTTCAGGTCTCTTATAAGTATGTCGATATTTTTCTGATCATTCTCAATTTTCGAAATTTTATCCTGCAGTTGTGTTTTTAATTTATTATTTTCATCTACAAGTTCATTTGCCTTTTTCAAGGATGCCTGTATTTCTCTTTCTTTTAAATCAATATCTTTTATTTTTGTATCTATTTCACGCTTTATCTTATCTATCTCATCTTCCTTACTTATAAGTTCCCTCTGCCTTCTATTTAACGATTCTGTGAGGTCATTAAGGCTTTTTTCTTTCTTATTGAGTTCTTCCGTTTTTTGATTTAGTGAAGACTCATATTTTTTCAGTTCTTCTTCACGCTTTTTTAGAGTTTGAATGTAACCCTGAACCTGCTCCAAAATTGATAGATTATCGGAGTTTGCCATGAATATCAGCTTGTTATTTACATTTACATTAATATAATTTTCTATACGACTCCTTTTTCAATAGCTACTCTTTCATGGTTTGAAATACTACATGTGAGAAAGTATTCTCAACTCCCGGGAATCCTCTTATTCTATTTATCACCTTTTCACCTAGTTCCTTCAGATTTTTTGATCTTACTTTAGCTAAAATATCGAACTCTCCTGCAATTATATGTACTTCCTCTACTCCATCTATTCTTGCTATTTTGTCAGCCAGTTCTTCCTGAGTGATTTCGTTATTCTTCTTGAACGAAATAAATACAAAGGCAAGAACATCAATGCCTAATTTTTCATAATTCAGTTTTACTGTGAATCTATTTATGATACCATTCTTCACTAACTTCTCAATTCTTTCTGCGGCAGTGACCCTGTTTATTCCGAGATCATCTGCTATTGCAGTAACCCTTTCTCTACCTCTGTCCTGTAGATAACTTAAAATTTGAAGATCAATATCGTCCAAATCTTTCATAATGTTAAATAATAATTAGTAATATAACTATTTTGCTACTTTATGCTTATTTTATAAAAATAAAAATCTATACTTTATTATTCTCTGTATAATTCTATGATAAAGCCAATAGATTATTATTTCGATAGAGATCCTGAAGTACTAAAAGC
>JAGDXO010000037.1 GCA_023256615.1 Thermoplasmata archaeon | reverse complement strand
CTCAGACCTCGATACCAGGATGTTCATGGAGCAGGTGAGATGAGAGAATGGGTGGAGAGACGGGAATAACAATGATATGTATTTATCCACAAACTATTTAATTATGTAAAGTTTATAATATTGGTGTAAACATGACATCTCAAAATATGCCTCCACCTCCTCAACCTGTCCCGGGTGGAAAAGGAAAAAACAGGAAACTAATATATGTTGCTATCGCAGTTGTTCTCGTCATTATTGTGATCATAGCGATCGGCGCATCCATGAACGGATCGCAAAATAATTCAAATAATACAAATAATACGCCACATACATATAGCATAACAATCTCGAGCTCAGGCACAGTTCAAAGCCTCTCCCCAGGATATTATTATTATATGAATTTCACTGTTCCAAGCTCTGCAACATCGGCCTCAATATCAGGTTCATACACTTCGTCCGCAGATGTGAATGCATACATCCTGACTCCTACCCAGTTCGGACAGTTCACGCAGAATCCAGGAGGAAACGGCTATGTCTGGACATCTGGAGATAATCAGGGAGCAACGATAAGTGCAAATCTCTCTCCTGGACAGTATTCGTTGGTGTTCTATAATTCGAACCTTATAACCTCGGACACCATCAGCATTGCAAATTCTATAGTCTTATATTATACTACTTAAATTCATTTTTTCATTTAATTCATTTTTCAAAACAATTATAAAATTTAAATACCTGATTCGTAATTTTTCACTGTGATCGAAGATGAATAAATTCGATGTGCAGTTCTGGAATGGAGTGCTGAAAGGGATAGAAATAGCGAGGGAAGAACTGGAAGAATCAGAAAAATCAGGATGCGAAGAGTGCATAAAAAAATTATCCGAGGTCCGAGAGAAAGTCCTCAAATTGCATGGAGAAGACATAAGAAGTTTCCTGAAGCAGTATTGATTTTCACTTATCATGAGCCATGCGGTCGGGATGACCGTATGCGTCTCTTTCTTTTTTCCATTTCTCTATCTCCTTAATCAATGCCCCTTTTATAAAGTCCTGAGGAGTTAGCCATTTATTTTCTCTCTTCATGATGTCCAGTATTTCTTCATAAGTTCCTATTGGTAATTTCAACATTATTGACTTGGTTTCAGTATATTTTACCATGATCAATCTACAGATACACATGCAATCATAAAGTTTAAATACTTACTTTACTTTAGGATATCTAAGGATAAACATGACAGGAGAAGTTAGAGCAGTTATGTTGAAGATCCCGAAAGAATTGGATAAGGAAATTGAAGTGGTTTCTAAAGGAAGATACAGATCGAAGCAGGAATTCATTCTGGAATGTGTAAGGAAAGAACTGAAAGAGCAGGAGGCCACAGCATGACAGTCGAGGAACTTATCTTTGCTCCGACAGATGATGAACAATACGCAAAAAGGATGAAACTGTTACGAGAAAATTTTAAATTTTTCAAAATAAAATATGGAAAAATTGCAAATAAAATCGCAGAAAGAAATTTCAAGATAATGTTTGAGGAGGTTCTGGTATGATGTTGCCTATTTTTTCTGTTTCAGTTCATTCAGTGCAAAATTCAGGGCGTGAGACAAAGATGCAAAACGTTTCTTCTTCACTTCATTCTCAGCCCATTCCAGAAGATCAGAATCAATCGAAACAGAGATTTTTTTCTTCATTGCTACCTAGTAGGAATAATGGAATTATAAAGTTAAGTAAGGAAAAGTATGAGAAAGTAGTAAAGTATATATGGGATGGTGGTATTACTTGGTAGGAGAAAGTGGGAAAATGAAAATAAGCGTTTCAATAACGAAGGATGAAAATTTATTCCTTCAGAAACTCGTGGAAGAAGGCAAAGCAGCCAACAAATCACATGCCATTAGACAGGCCATAAAGGAACTTGAAAAGGAGGTCACAGCATGACTTCAGATGTGGAAATATCATCAATCGCAGTAGTCAGTCCTGATGTTGAGGGAACCATCAGTGCACTCGGGAAATTCCTTGAGCTCAAGGAAAAGGTTCTGCAGAAAGATGATGCAATGGTGATAGCAGGCAAGAAATACATCAAGAGGTCCGGCTGGAGGAAAATTGCGCTTGCTTTCAATATCTCAACTGAGATAATCTCTGTTGAGAGAGATTATTCCTCAAACCTGAAAATTGTGCATGTCAAGGCAAGGGCAACGGCTCCGAATGGAAGGGTGAGCGAGGAAATTGCATCATGCGATTCAACAGAATTCGATTCAAGGGTCAGGTTCTCCGTCCATAACCTTGAGACAAAAGCAGCGACAAGGGCAATCAACAGAGCAATATCCAATCTAGTAGGTGGTGGAGAAGTGAGCGCAGAGGAAATAACACAGGGAAATGATGAAACACCTGCCCAGGATGTCGTAAGCCCAAACGCTGATTTTGACGCAGATAAGAGGGGAATAGAACTTGCAAGTGATGGACAGGTTAAATTCATGGCTGATTTACTGAGACAATTGAATCTTGATCCTGATATTGATTCGCTAAAAAAGATGACGAAGCAGGCAGCGCATAATAAAATAGAGGAATTGAAAGGCAAATTAAAGGAGGGTGCGAAGGCATGACCCTGTCTTCAGTTTCCATGGATTACATCAGCCCTGCAAATAAAAATAAAAAAGACCCCGAGCTTAAGGTAAGAATAGTAATTGAATTAATAGAGAAAGTAAGCTACGGGGAGAATATAGTCAGAACATTTAGGAGGGATGTCAGAGTTCCCAGCGATTCATCATTCAGGTATTTTGAGAACGAGGTCAAGGCAATTGCCAGGGTATTTGAGGAAGGGAGGGCAAGATTATGAAGTCTCTGATTTCGGATTCCTGTCAGAAAAATATGCATGAATCCTGTGAGGATCCTGAGAATTGCCATTGTGGATGTCATACACTTATGAGGAACATCAGGGGAAAGAACATCGATGAAACGATAAGGAAGGCGGTTGATGAGGAGATGGAGAAGCTCAATCATTTCTCAGACAAGTTCAGGAAGTTTGCGGAGGCTGTGGAATGATTGATTTCAATTTTATTGAAGGCCCTGACGGGCCTTGTTTAGATTTTCCGTTCAGCGTCCCGGAAGAATTCCTGGGCGATGATGAAGAGGAGGATGTGGATATGAATGAAAGAATAAGAAATATGATTGTAAGACAGGGGGTGGCAATGTGAGCGATGACAGACTTGAGATGAAGCTGCAGGAATTTATTTCCTACAGGATAGGGCATGGAGACTCGGTTTCAACAGCTGAACGCAGGACCAGGAGGATAAAGACGATTTCAAAGAACATCGATGTGTGGAAAGTTGATACCGGATCAATTTTCAAGTATGTAGAAGAGAGATTGAGAAAGGGAATCAAAAAGAAGTCGTTGAGAATTGAACTGATGGATCTTCAGAGATGGTATGAGTTCCTTGGATACAATATCGTTCTCCCTAAGCTGAAGAAAGAACCTGATCCGGATCCATTTCTCCCCACAGACGGGGAGATAAGAAAGGCAAGGGAATTCTGCCTTTCCAGGAGGGATAAGTATACATGGACAAGGAACCTTGCCATAATCGATCTTCTTACGACAACTGGCATGAGAGCTGGGGAACTCATAAAGGTAAACTTGGAGGATATAAAAGGGGACTCAATCTACATACGATCCGAGAAAGGAGAGAGGGACAGGACGGTGCCTCTACCCAAATGGATGTCAGATGAACTCAAAGATTACGTCGAGAATTACAGATACAAGAGCGACCCGAAGGCACTCTTCACCACAAGAACCGGAAGGTATAATTATACCAAACTGAGAAACCTCGTCAAGTACGTGGGAACTAAAGTGGGAATCCCTCAACTTCATCCCCATAGCCTCAGGCACTACTACGCCACATCGCTCTGGAAAGCGGGAGTCGATATACGTGAGGTTCAAATTCTCGTGGGACATGCCCGCATCGATACAACAACAAGGTACACTCATATTTCGCAAAAGGAGCTTGGAGAAAAAGTCAGGGACAAGGTGGAAGACGTGTTTTCCTTTCATAAGAAATTAGAACCTGAGGTTCAAATTCACGTAAAAAATGATGGGAGCGAACCCAACATGATGGGAGCACTGGGATTTGAACCCAGATCTGCGGGTCTCTCTTAGGGTCATCGCTCCAGTTTCTCATCATGGTCAGATGACCCACATTTAATCAACCCCTAACTGGAGCCCGCTAGGATACCTGACTACCCCATGCTCCCTTTAGCTTCTGGAAGCTTTCCTAATTCTCTTTAATCTTCTTATCTTTTTCTTTCTCCATTTCCATCTCATGTTATGACGTTTTTTCCAATCCCTGGAACTTCTTTTCATTGGAGCACCTTTTTCTAACCCTTATTACACGAAGAATTTAAGGGTTTGTATTTTTTAAGAATTTGGATAAAAATAAAAAATAAATTTTTTAGTCTTTTACTTCAAGAACTACTACATCCTTAACAGATTTCATAGTCTTGAATGGTATGGCAAGTCTTCCCTGAGCATCCTTTTCGTATTTATCGCTCTCTATACCTTCTGCTGGATTTACGAGCACGTGGTTAACCTGCCCTGTCTCGGTGTCGACAACGAAGTTTGATATTGTCCCAAGTATCAGTCCTTCACTTGTCATTACCGTTTTCCCTTTCAATTCTGTTACGAATTTTCTCATTTTTTATCACCTGTAATATATCAGATCTTCTTTCCTGGTAGGTTTTGTTTCCCTACCCATGTTTTTAGATACGTCTTCGTAATATTTTATTGTTTCCTCATCTAGGGATGGTTTTATTCTCTGTAAAGCCTTTTCAAAGTGTGCCATTGTTACCTTGTTTGCTGAAATATCTTCCCTTATAGCTTCTAAACCTGCCTCCCTTACCAAGTTTTCCAGATCGGCACCGGAGTAATTTGTTGTTCTTTCTGCTATGCTTTCCAGGTTTACGTCCTTGTCCAGCGGCATCTTTCTCGTGTGAACTTTTAGTATCTTTAGCCTTGCCTCTTTGTTTGGTGGACCTATGTATATTATTTTGTCAAAGCGTCCAGGCCTGAGAAGACCGGGATCTATTATATCCAATCTGTTTGTGGCTGCAAGTATTACAACGCCTTTCATCGCCTCCATTCCGTCTAGACTTGTGAGTAACTGATTTACAATTCTGTCAGTTACACCTGATGATGCGTATAATCCCCGTCTAGGCGCAATAGAATCAAGTTCATCCAGGAATACTATTGTGGGTGCACTCTGCTTTGCTTTCTTGAATATTTCCCTAACTGCTTTTTCCGATTCTCCAACCCATTTGCTCATTACCTCTGGTCCCTTAATTGATATAAAATTAGATTGACTTTCTGTTGCAACAGCCTTGGCCAACAAGGTTTTACCGGTTCCTGGGGGACCGAAGAATAATATACCTCTTGGAGGTCTGAGTCCCATTCTTTCAAATACTTCTGGGTTCTTCACGGGTAGTTCTACAGCCTCTTTAAGCTCTTTCTTAGCTTCTTCTAAATCCCCTATATCATCCCATGATACATTTGGAACTTCTATTGTCACTTCTCTTAAAGATGATGGCTCTATTTCTTTCAGGGCATTCATGAAATCTTCCTTGTTGACCTGCATTTTTTCCAAAACCTCTGTAGGTATTGGGTTATCCAGGTCTATCTCTGGAAGATACCTTCTCAATGCTTTCATTGCTGCCTCTCTTGCTAAAGCTGCAAGATCTGCACCAACAAATCCGTGGGTGACTGATGCAAGTTCATCTAGTAGCTTTTCCCTATCCTCAGGCTTCCCTTCAAGAGGCATACCCCTTGTATGTATTTGCATAATTTCTTTTCTACCCTTCTTATCTGGAACTCCTATCTCTATTTCCCTATCAAATCTTCCAGGTCTTCTCAGAGCTGGATCCACAGCATCCAGCCTGTTAGTCGCAGCAATTACAATTACCTGTCCCCTGCTCTTAAGACCATCCATCAATGTCAGTAACTGGGCCACAACTCTTCTCTCAAGCTCTCCCTGAGTGTCTTCCCTCTTTGGCGCTATTGAATCTATTTCATCTATGAATATTATTGATGGAGATTCTTTCGAGGCTTTATCGAATGTTTCCCTCAGAGCCTTCTCACTTTCTCCATAAAATTTGTTTATGATTTCTGGTCCATTAATGGAGAAAAATCTGGCTCCTGACTCGTTTGCTACCGCCTTTGCTATGAGCGTTTTACCTGTTCCCGGAGGACCATATAATATAACACCTTTCGGAGGATCTATACCCAATCTCTCAAATAGTTCCGGATGTTTAAGAGGAAGTTCTATCATCTCTCTGACCTTTCTTAGTTCCTCACCCAGACCTCCTATGTCCTCGTAGGTGATCCTTTCCCCTTCTTCCTCTGTTGAAACTGCTTCCTCCCTCATCTCTATCATTGTTTCTTCTGTCACAACAAATATACCTCTTCCAGGGCCTACTTTTGCCACCTTGAATGAAACTCCCCCTTTACCTGTAAGGGCGAGTCCTTGCACAGATATTACGTCCCCCTCCACAATCGGTCTTCTGAGGAGTGATCGCCTCACATAGTCCTCAATTCCCGGGGCAAACCTTATTCTCTGATTCTCTGCAATAACGGGTGCAAGCACAAGTACCTCAGCCTGTTTAACGTCAGCCTTGGATATCTTCACTTTGTCTCCTACTTTAACACCTGAATTCTGTCTAACGAGAGGATCTATCCTGATTATCCCTCTATTTTCTTCCTCTTCGCTCAATCTGAACACCCTTGCTGCTGTAGTTTTCTTTCCTTCTATCTTTATGATATCCCCTATGGATACATTCAGTGCTTCTCTTGTTGCTAGATCTATTCTAGCCCTTATAAGACCTACGTCTTCCTGGAGGGCCTCCCATACTACTAAAGTTACGTAATCAACCATAATTTCACTACTTCAAAATTTACTACTCATATATAAATATTTCTAAAATAGTCTAAGTACTAACTAATTTTGATCTTTGTTTATGTCTGACAAATATCATACAATGTAAAAATAATGATTAGAGTTATACTTCAAAAGGAATAAATATCAAAACAATTTACCTGAAAAATATATTGTTTTTCCCATTCGCAAAGTATATATATAGCGTCATACATATAGATGACACAGGTGTAAATTATGCCAATGAAATCCTTGATCAAAAATGCATTGGGTGAAGATGCAGTCGATGAAAATAAGGAAAATAATGTTCCTCAGCAATCTCAGCCAGGACCTATTGGAATCCAAACTCCCAGACAGCCAATAGCTTCTCCTGATGATGAGGAATTGGCCAAAATAGTTGAACAGTTAAAAGTAAATATCAAGATAATAGGCTGTGGTGGAGGAGGGAGCAACACAGTGAATAGGTGCATGGAAGAAGGAGTATATGGCGCTGAAATGATTGCTGCAAACACTGACGCTAAACATCTTTTAACAATAAAGGCTCATAGGAAGGTCCTTCTTGGAAAGAGGTCCACAAGAGGGTTGGGAGCCGGAGCTCTACCCCAGGTGGGGGAAGAGGCAGCAAGAGAAGCAGAGGAAGAATTGGTAAATGCAATGGGAAGAATAGATATAGCTTTCGTCACTGCAGGAATGGGTGGAGGGACAGGAACTGGTTCAGCACCTGTGGTAGCAGAAATTGCTAAGAGACAAAAATCTTTAGTAATATCGGTAGTGACGCTTCCATTCTCAGCAGAGGGAAGAGTAAGAATGGAAAATGCACTATATGGTCTTGAAAAAATGAGGAGAAATTCCGATACTACCATAGTAATTCCAAATGATAAACTTCTTCAGCTAGTACCCAGACTGCCATTAGATCAGGCCTTCAAGGTGGCAGATGAGATACTGATGGAAGCTCTAAAGGGACTTACAGAAATAATTACAAAACCGGGACTCGTTAATCTTGATTATGCAGATATCAAAACAATTATGTCTGGCGGAGGAGTAGCAATGATAGGGATAGGAGAATCTGATGCCTCAGGCCAGAATAAGGTTGAACAGGCAGTACAGGAGGCAATATCTTCTCCTCTGATAGAGGCGGACATATCTGATGCGAAGGGAGCTCTTGTAAGAGTTATCGGAGACGACCAGATGACAGTTGCAGAGGCTGAAGCAGCAGTCAGGCTAGTACAGCAGAGAATAAGCCAGAATGCTAGGATAATCTGGGGAGCTTCAATAGATCCATCATTGAAGGGAACAATAAAAGTACTCGTTGTACTGACAGGGGTAAAATCTCCCTATATGCTGGATTCAAAGGCTGGTGTCGGCCAGATAACGAAAGCAACAGGATTAAAAGGATTAGACTGGAACGTCGATTCAGTCTGAGGGTTAATCTTGAAATCGGTAATAATGGCCGGAGGGCTTGGTACTAGGCTACGCCCTCTGACCGACAATATTCCGAAGTCTCTCATTCCGGTTGGGGGAAGGCCAGTAATTCTTTACTTAATTGATTCATTTTCAACTGTTTCAAGAGATTACATTCTTACGGTTAGTTACAAGTATGAAAAAATTGTGGAACTATTCTCGGGGAAACTATCAAAGAAAGGGAATTTTCTATTTTCAGTTGAAAAGGATCCATTGGGTACGGCAGGTGGACTAAAGAAAACTGAGAAATTCCTTGAGGAAACATTCTTTGTCGGAAACGCTGACACAGTATTCAGGGAAGATATGAAAGAACTGTTGAAATTCCATGTTAAAAATAAGAATATAATAACTATTGGTTTGACTAAAGTCGATAATCCATCTGAGTTTGGAGTAGTTAAATTAAAGGATGGGAAAATTGTTCAGTTCCAGGAGAAACCAAAGGAAAATCCTATTTCGAATCTTGCCAATGCTGGAATATATATCATGGAACCAGAAATATTCGATTATATTGAGAAGGGAAAGGTCAGTGATATTGCAAAAAATCTGATTCCATCTCTTCAAGGGGATAATAAAAGGATCGGAGGTTATGAGATCAAAGGTACTTGGATAGATATAGGCAGGCCACGTGATCTAATAAGGGCAAACATAGAGATGTCAAAAAAATATACGGGAAAGTCACCATCATTCAGTGGAAATATATATCTTGGGAGGAAGGTAAAGATTGGCAGGAATGCTATCATAAGGAACTCCTCGATTTATGATAATGTGAGCATATCTGATAACGTTAGCATAGAAAATTCAGTAATTTATGATAACAGCCAGATTGGAGAGGGCAGTAGAATAAGGAATTCAATTCTCTCTTTCAACTCCATTTTAGGAGAGGGTGTGTATGTTGATGACTCCGTTATTGGCGGTGGTCTTCTGCTCAGGAAGGGAGGGAAAATAGAAGGATCAATTCTATCATCTGGAGAAGAGAATAAATAATATCATCATTACAAGCATTACAATTATCAGTATGTAGAGTGTTTTTCTGTTCATTCCCTTGCCGAATATGATCGGTATAGGACCAATAAATAGAAAACCCCCATAGTTTACTTCTTTTTCAGGTTTAGCGTCATAAGTATAATTAACTTCGTTCGAGCTTCCATCTTCAGCTTGGTACCCTTTCCAGTTTGCTGAGAATACTAGAATAAAAGGTATGATGAAAAAAATGAAAGGGATTATTGAAAGCGGGGAACTGGAAATAAAAATAGGGACGAACAGGAAAAAGTAAACTTTTACTATGCCGAGATAAATCAGGATTATTTCTGACAAAATGAACAGTAAAAATCCTATGATAAAGAATCTAAATGGATTCATAATTTCTCTCCACATATGGGGCAGAAATCATATTTCTTTGCCAACTTTGTGCCACAGTGCTTGCAGATTATTTCTGGTTCCTCTTCCTGTATTTCCTTGTTTTTGTTTGAGAAATTTCTGAGTTCTGAGAGGACTGATTCTGCGCATTTCTCTGCCTCAATATATTCCTTTCTCCCGAATAATTCTTCACAACCTTTTAATTCCCCCTCGAATTTATCCCTGACCTCAGATGTTGCTATCTTCCTTATGATTTCCCTTGACAGAGATATTTTATTAAATGCATCATCTTCGATCTTAGAATATTCTTTTGGCTTTGAAAATCTATATGAAATCAAATAAATGATGAGAAGAACCACAATAACTAATATAAAAAGAAATAAAGTGTTCATTAAAGGAATCCTGCTTTCTGCAGGATAAGAATATCTTCTGTGGAGAGCGATTCACCATTCTTGAATCTTTCATATATTTCTTCGGCTTTGGCTTTGGCCTCGTTCTCCTTGACTTTCTTTTTCTCCTTTGACTGTTTCTGCTTCATCCCTACTATTATTTTCTCATATTCACGAATTGTATTAAAAAGCTCATCTAGTTTCTGGTTCTGTTTGAATAACTCAGCCTGAACTTGAAGATATTTTTCATGGATTTCATCGGCTTTACCGCCAGTTTCTATCATTTCCTCAAAGACTTTATTCTGTGCATCTCTCATTGCAATTACTTCCTTTATTATATTCTGGTATTCTTCCTGCAACCTGTGCACCTCTTCCCTTTTAATCTTAATATCTTCGTCGAGTTTTTTATAGTCAACATCATCAAGGGCCATTTTCTCGATTTCCTTTTCATATTCCTTGATAATTCTATCTATTTCTCTGATCTTCTTGACTATTTCTTCTTCCTCTTTTTTATTATAAACACCAGTCATCTGTTTCTTTATAAGATCGTCCCTTTCCTTTTTAAGTCTCTTTATATCTACCTGTTTACCACGATCTCTAATAATAGAATTTTTTAAGGATTTTCTGCTGTCAAGCTCCTTCTTCAATTCATAGGTTAGCTTATCCTTTTTACTTTTTAACTCAGATGCCCTGGCCGATAACTCATCCTTCTGGGCTTTCATTTCCTTAAGGGTTTTCTTAAGCTCCTTTACTTTATTGTTGAGCTTGTTTCTTTCTTCTGCGTACCTATCCATCTCATCCCTTAATTCGTCCCTTCTGTTTTTGGCCTCATCGAGATCCTTTTTAACTACCAATCTTTTATTTTCTAGTTCTGCAAGTGAATCAGTCATTATAAACCACGGGTCAAGACTGATACAATTCAAAAATTTAATACTTTTGAGAAAAAATACAAGTTTAATTAGATTCTAATTAATTTATAATTATAAAAAAATTGATAAATTTAAAAAAATCTATTTGAAGAGGGAAATGAATTCGTAAGCATCTTCTCTTCCGTAGCAGTATTTAACTTCCGTGAAGTTAGATTTCAGATCTCTGACATCACCTCTTACGTCTTTACCATTTAATGCTTCATTTATGAGATTCGCTATCTGAATCATTTCACTTCTCCCCATTCCTATACGAGTAACCTCCTGCGTTCCTATTCTTATTCCTGAAGGATCTTGGGATTTCTTGTTAGAATCTCCAGGAATCATGTTTTTATTGAGAATTATGCTATTCCTTTCAAGAGTTTCAGCCACAAATTTTCCTCCACCCTTCGACTTGACGTTTACAAGAATCGTATGGCTTTCTGTGAATCCGTTCTTCTCAGCTATAACATCAAACCCGAGTGAGTGCATTTCCTGCGCTAGTGTTTTTGCGTTATTTATTATCTGATCAGCATAGGACTCTCCAAACTCCATCATTTCAGCTGATGTTATTCCTAAACCAGCCATTGCCCCAAGGTGGTGATTGCTTATTACCCCTGGAAATACACCTCTCCTGACTTTCTTCCATGTCTCATCATCTGTATTCCCCAAGATAATTCCATGCTGTGGACCTGGGAAAGTTTTATGTGTGCTACCTGTAATAAGATCTGCGCCTTCTCTTAATGGATCTTGAAATCTCTTGCCTGCAATTAATCCGAGGACATGTGCACCATCGTACCATACTTTACAACCAACTTCGTCCATTGTTTCTTTAAGTTCCTTGATTGGAGCAGGAAACAGAAAAACAGAAAATCCGAACAGACATATTTTTGGTTTTTCCCTAATGATGAGCTTTTTTGTCTCATCAACATCAATTTTCATGTATTCACTGTTGAAAGCCATATGGGTTATATTCAAACCTCTCATTCCCACAGCTCCAAATTCTGCCGAAGATATGTGTGCACCGTCATCAAGACTTGGAGACATGATTTTATCCCCGGGTGATGAAAGGGAAAATACTATTGCCTGGTTGGCATTTGTTCCTGATATAGGTCTCACATCGGCCTGTTTCGCTCTGAACAGGCTTTTAACGAGGTCTTCTGTCCTTGTTTCTATTTCATCAACTATTTTATTACCCTGATAATACCTATGTCCCGGAAGACCTTCTGCATATCTGTTATTAAGGTCTGAAATCATCATTTCCTTTGTCATAGGACTTATCAGGTTCTCACTTGCTATCAGGGGTATTGAGTTTCTAAAGAATTCTGTGTGTTCTATTGCCTTTTCTCTTATCCATTTTGCGTCTGAGATTGCCATAGTCATAAAGACATTTGAAATTAATAAAAGTTTATATCATTTTTTCAGTGGATGAATAGTCATTCTACCAACAAGATATTTCTGTTTTCTGATATATTGATCTCCCTCTTGTAATAAGGGTAAATCATGAAGTACATTATTGCAACAATGAACAGGCCTCCAGCCATTATTTCCCAGAAAATGTCTGGTACTTTTCGAAAAACGGATAGATAGTATAATCCAAAAACAGAGCCAAGAAAGTTTCCGAAACTTGTTATCATGTTATACGTCCCTATATAGGTGCCCCTTGAATCATAAGAAGCAACTGATGTGATTATTGTTTCAGTAGTGGGACTTACAAAATCTTCTCCAACTGTCATAACACCCATTATAAACATATATCCATAGAATCCAGAAATTAATATGATCATAAAGAAAGACAGAGAATATATCATGGAGCCGACGCTTCGCCAGTACAGGAAATTCATCTTTTTTTGCATGAATGAAAATATCGGGTATTGAAGTGCCACTACGAGTATACCGTTGATTGAATATATAAAACCTAGTTCAATGAGTGAAATGTGTTCAAAACCATATATAAAAAGGGTGAATGTTGTCCCCCTCTGTCTCAGAAGAAAAGAGAAAATCAATCCCACGATTGAAAAGAATAATAAAAAATAGCTGGATTTTAATGTCCCCCTTATAGTTCTTCTTGTTATCTCCTTGGGAGGAGTGTACGTTTCGTTAATTGCAAAAAATAGTACAACTAATTCTACAACACTTGCAACGCTCGTTACCAGGTATATATATGAAAAGTTTATTGAACCTACAAATGCACCAATTAATGGACCTACTGCAGCCCCCGTATTGACAAATAACCTCACTATTGTAAACCCCTTTAACCTCTGATTCAGGTCTGTGACATCAGCAACAGATGCCTGTATAGCGGGGAACTGCAGTGCATTGAGGACCACTGTGGAATACCACAACAATATCAGAAAATAAGCACTCATATTCCTATAAATAACAATGAACATTGTGAAATATGAAATTGCAACAGGAATGGGGATATATATCAGGAATTTCCTTCTTCCAATTTTATCAGTTAACTTGCCTGAATAATACTGGAAAAAGGCCATTATAAGGGTAGCAGTACCTGAAAATATCCCGATCTCTATCAAGCTCATTCCATAGAGCTCAAATAATATTACTGGGAGGAAGATAAAGGAGGATGTTCTTCCCATTGCCCTTATGAACCTTGATAACCCGAGAAAGTAAACCCTTCTGTCAATTCTACTTTCTGCCATATTTCTACTTGCCTAATCTTGAAAAAGCAAGGTCCACTGCCTCCTTAGGCGTCTTGGCCTTGAAAAATTTTCCTTCCTTTTCCTTCTTCGGATTTATCACTATGTCGCCTATTGCTACAACATCTTTCCCTTCAGCTATTGCGAAGGAAGCTTCTGATAATGTTCCAGTTGATCCATCTATGGCTATAACCACGTCACCAGCTCTCACTACCAGAAAATTTCTTGCATAACCCATTCCCGTTGGAACTTTAACTGTTAAATATTCATTGCCTTCATCTGTACTATACCCGGGGAGGATTCCAACTGAAATACCCCCTTCCATCTTAACCCCCTTGGATACACATTTCATTACGCCATCCAGCCCCCCGCAGAATACTGTTACACCTCTCTTTGCAAGTAATCTGCCAACTTCGATTGCAATATCGCAAATCTCATCCGAGACCTGACTTCCGCCTATTACCGAAACATTGACCATCCCTTGAAATTAGATATTAGGATTTAAAAGTACTGCAATAGATCTATCCGTAGATTGATGGTTCGGGCACCTTTCCTGATTTTGTTTCCTGTATCTTGTTATACTGGTCTATCACCTTGTTCATTTCTTCATGAAGCTTCTTTACGGATTCCTCAAGTATCTTGGTGTCCACTTTAAATCCATACACTTTATTTAAAACATCGACGATCGAGAGCACAGCTCCCGGGTCCGGAATATCCGCTGAAGATAGTGTCATAAGGGACAGTGCTGTCATCTTCTTTCCGAGAGATTCATTTATTATTGCACCACCCATCCCGGCAATTATTGCAGATTCAGCATTGCTCACTCCAATATCTGAGAATTTCTTGATATTATTTGCCTCTGCTGCTACGTACACTGGCCTCTCAGTTGGTATTCCCTTTACTGGTATTCCATCTATAACCACTATCTCCCTGACCTTCTTTTTCTGCAACCAGTCTAGAAGAGCTGATGATATTTCATACAGACCTGTATCATCAATTGGTACCTCACAGGTAATTACCATAAGCTTCCCGTCCTTTCTTGTATATATCCTGAAAGGAGATCTGAGCTTCCCACCTATGAATACAGTCACGGGTGGTATATGCACAGATTTCAACTGAGCTACTTGATGCAATTTCTCCTGTTCTATAAGAAATGAAGATGTTAGTAAACCCAATGTAGTTGCTTCTACAAATCCAAGAATTGCAACGGTATCTTCTGAAACAAAATTATCAATTTCTAAAACTTGCGCATCATTATCCATGCTATGAATAACATAAAAAAGGATAAAAAGTTTTTATTAACTTAATCTGTAAAAGCCTCAAGATGTATTGATAACTTAACTGTGTCTCCTACCAATACTCCCCCTCCTTCGAGTATCATGTTCCAGTTCAAGCCAAATTCCTTTCTATTTACAGTAGATTCCCCATCGAATCCAATTCTTTGCTTGCCATAAGGATCTTTTATTGGCCCCTGTATTTCTCCTTTAACAGCAATTTCTCTGGAAACACCTTTAATTGTCAGGTCTCCCTTAACTGTGAGATTATCACCATTCTTAACCACCGACTTTGTGGTGAACGTTATGAATGGGAATTTAGCAACGTCAAAGAAATCCGGAGATTTTAGATGCACATCCCTATCGGACTGGTTTGTGTCCAAACTAGCTGCATTTACAGTAAATTTTACATCGGCTTTTTCGAGATTCTCAGGATCAAGTTTAATCTCAGCATCAAAATCCTTGAATCCACCTTTTACCGAAGATATCATCATATGCCTAACACTGAATTCTATTGAGCTATGGGCTTTGTCAAGAGTCCAATTCTTCAAATTTTGTTCTTCCATTTTTTATCACCTATATTTTATCTACTAAGTATATTATGATAACTTATAAAACCCTTTTGAAATAAAAAAATATAGGCAATTTAGTTAATCAATATTACAAGGAAATTAAAAATAACTTAAGTTTTTTAATGGGCTATGCGATACAGTAAAGTGACCTAAAATGACTTCAGAACGTAAAAGTTTTTTATTTGACCTAAAAACCAATGTAGCAGCAATAATGATATACATAGTTTTCTTGCTTCTTATAAGCCCGTTGTTTCCAGGTGTGACATGGTTCAATCTTGGTGATTTTACACTGGATGTTGTTAACTACTATCACGGTGTCATGATTCCTCTTACACTTATGATAATAATAGTGACAGCCAAGGTGTTCAAAATCCCCGAAAAGCTCTATAAATTCATTGTGCTGACCAATTATCCTGTGCTTATACTTTCATTCATTGGTCTTGTGCTCTTTTATCCTTCCTGGGCCGCCCTAGCTGATGAAGGAGCTCAAACTCTAAGAGATGTCCTAATGGTCCTTGACGCTGTTCTGCTTATATTAGGCCTTTTAATTTTCCCGTTTAAAAACAGGAATGAATTCAAGAATGTGTTAGCAGGTTATCTCGTTGTGATAATAGCAGCTATTTCTGCTACCATAGCGGCAGTTATGGGGATGGTTTATGAGTATGGCAATCTGTTCACGTATTCATCAATCCCATTCTTCAACTCCTATGTCAATTCAATCGGCGGAATATCAACATTCCTTGGGAACTTGATAACTTCACATTCACACCAGATGCTTCCTGCAGTAATGGGTGGAATAGTGGGACTGACAGCAGTATTATTTGGATACCATAAACTTGGTTCAAGATATAAAATGGTCGTCAGCTTAGGATTAATAGTGTCGTTCATAGGGATCATTTCAATGAGCTATCTATACTGGATTTCCTCCTTCGGTACTTACGTGATACCTGCAATATTTACATCTGGACCGGCTGGAATGAATGGTCTAGCGCTAGACGATTCTCAAACAGGAATTGTTGGAATAGGTGCTTTAATTGCCATAATTGGTCTGATCAAAACATTCGACACACAGAAGGGATCTAAACTTGCCCAGATCACATCCATTGGAACATGGATAGGTGCAATGGCTGCGATGGTTGGAATTGGATATGTGATGGAATTCAATGAAGCATACTACGGATTTGGCAGTCCTGGAACGCCTCCAAGCGGAGGTCCTGGATACCAGTATGACATGGCTTTTACAAATGGGCATCTTCTCTACACATTCTTTATGCTTGTAATAGTAGCAGCATTCTTTGCAATAGCATATTATTTCGCAAAAAATAGTGAGAAGAAGCTGAGAGCACCCTCCTATTTTGCAATAGCAGGTATTGTAATGGGATTCGAAGGTCTGCTTGTATACGTGATGACGCTCTCCTGGATTGTAGAAGCGATAGGATTATGGCTCCTGTTCATATCCATGGCTTATCTAACATGGTCTATAGTCAGCACAAAAAATGTTGAATACAACGTAATTTAATTTTTTATAATTTTTTATATTGATTGTTTATATTTTCAAAAACTTTTTCCATTCTTCTCAGACTTCTCTTTAAAGCAGCCTGAGGTTTGCCCTGCTTGACCTTTATATGTATCTTAGGATTTGATAGGTACGGGTGCTCGAAATAATATCTGGCACTTTCCACCATCTCATCCCTTTCGATCTCTTCCATTAGGGGTCTCAAAATGGTATTATCATTGTTAAGAACTTCATATACTATGTAGTCCTTTCCTTTTTCCGATACAATAAACTCCATTTCTTTCATTTTAAGCGATATCTAATTTCACTTATTAACCTCATCGGTTTTGGAAAGGTCCCTGAGCCTGTTGACCCCATCTATTTCATTTATGACCTTATAGACCTCAGGAGGAACAAGATCAGACCATTCCTCTCCATTTATTATTCTCTTTCTTATTTCCTTGCCTGAATATTTTTCTCTTCCGTGCATTTCTGGTTCTATAACCTTTTTACCAGCTTCCCTGAATAGTCTTTTAACCAGAGGATTTCCTGATATTGCAACGTCAAAAGGAGGGGCAAGTGAAAGTATGTGACTAACCCAGAGACTGTTCCTGTATATGTCCTCAATAGGTACAAGATAAAAATCGTGTATTCCGCTGCTTTCCAGTGCTCTCTGAATCATGTAATGTCTCTCTCCTGCAGTGAATGGGTTCACTAGCGAGTGCGATTCCTGTGCGCTTCCAATACCTATTATTATGCTCCCATACTCCCGTACAATTCTGCTTACCAACCACATATGACCGTTGTGGAAAGGCTGAAAACGTCCGATGAGCAAAGGTCTCATGATTACTCATTATAAACTTTGATAATATTATTTCCATGATTTTTTTGAAATGGAAATATTGCAAGTTCATGAAAATATGATTTCTTATATCATATGAGTAAATTTTTTTACGTCTTAGGCATTCAGAATAGTGTTTGAGAATATCAAGCCGGGTGACGAAATTGAAGTCAGATGGAAATATCAGCTGCTGAATGGTATTTTAATCTCAAAAAATCACGATTTTATGATAATTAAACTTAAGAATGGTTATAATCTGGCTATAGATTACTCCCATATACAATCACTAAATGTCATTTCTGAAAACAAGCCATTGAAGCTGACCAGGGAGGAGATTAGAGGGAGTGGAAAGAAAGTCACGATCATTGGGACAGGTGGAACTATTGCAAGTTACGTTGATTATTCAACAGGGGCTGTAAAACCTCTTGAAAATGCACAAGACGTTCTTTATGCAGAACCCGATCTATTGAAGCTTGGAGATATTGATGCAGAGGTTCTTTTCAACATATTCTCCGAGGATATGAACCAGAAATACTGGAAGATTTTGGCTAAAAAGGTGTATGAGAAAATATCTGAAGGCAACGGGGTGGTAGTGGCCCACGGAACTGATACCATGTCTTTTTCTGCTTCTGCACTGTCTTTTTTGATTGAGAATCCATCCGCACCCATAATTTTTACTGGATCGCAGAGATCATCTGACAGGCCAAGTTCAGATGCTTACTTTAACCTTTTGGGAGCAGTAAAAGTGGCACAGTCTGATTTAGGAGAGGTCGCTGTGGTAATGCATTCAAGTATGAATGATGACTATCTTTCAATTCACAGGGCAGTCAAAGTTAGGAAGATGCACACGTCACGTAGGGATGCTTTCAAATCCATAAATGCTGAAATAATTGGAACAATATCCAAGGATCTAGATGTGAATATGCAAGATTATAAAAAAGTGAAAAAAGATGAAATGCATCTTTATGAAAATCTGAGTGAAAAGGTTGGTCTCGTTTACTATTATCCGGGAATGGAAAAGGAACTTCTACTGAAGTTCTTAGATAGAAATGACGGGCTGATCATTGCAGGTACAGGTCTTGGCCATATCTCAAATGATTACATTGAAGATATTAAGAATATAATAGATGAGGGTAAGATAATTGCCATGACTTCTCAGTGTCTGTATGGGTCTGTGAATCTCAATGTATATAGTACCGGAAGAAGACTGATAGAAGCTGGAGTGATACCCCTTGGCGATATGCTCCCGGAAGTGGCCTATATCAAACTTTCATTTTTGCTTGGAAATTTTGGCCAAGATGATGCAAAGGTCCTTTTAGCAAAGAATCTGAGAGGGGAATTAAATGAACGAAGAAAAGAATAAGAATATAAAGATAGGCCTCGAAATACATTTTCAAGTTAAAGGTAGAAAATTATTCTGCAGCTGTGAGGGTGAGGAAAGTGATAATTATAGGGGAAAAATAGTCAGGAGACTTAGGGCTTCGGCTGGAGAATTTTCAAATACCGATCTCGCCGCTATCCAGGAGGAGAGGAAGAGAAATGAATTTGAATATTTGATTACGGATAATTCCTGTCTTGTGGAGATGGATGAAGAACCGCCCCACTCTCCTTCACAGGATGCTATTAGTGGTGCGTTTATTGTTTCCTTCATTCTTGGATGCACTCCTGTAGATAATATTGATTTCATGAGAAAGATGGTAATTGATGGGTCAAATACATCTGGATTCCAGAGAACTGGTATAATAGGGATTAATGGCGTATTCCATCACAATGATAGGAAAATAGGAATAGCTTCTGTTACACTTGAGGAAGAAGCCTGCAAGAAGATAGAACAGAAAGGGAATGTAGTTACCTATTCTCTTGACAGATTGGGTATCCCACTTATAGAAGTCTCTACTGAACCTGATATTCGCTCTCCAAGGGAGGCAAGGGAAATCGCTGAAGCTCTTGGAATAGCTGTCAGGAGAAGTGGTTACATAAGAAGGGAAGTGAGCAGTATAAGACAGGATGTTAATATTTCTTTAGATTCCGGGAACAGGGTAGAGATAAAAGGTGTCCAGTCCCTTTCACAGATTCAGGAAGTCCTGGAATATGAGATAGAAAGGCAGACAATTCTCAATGAGATTGCTGCCAAACTTAGAGGAAAGGGAGTTAGATCATTCCGTTTAAAGCCATTGAGTATTAATGAAATTGCAAACTCTTGGAAATCGAATATTGTAATTAAAGCTATTTCGGAAAAGAAGGAAGTAATTGCCTTCAGGTTGGAGGGGTTGTCAGGATTCCTTAATAATGGAAAATACAGGCTCGGAAGAGAGATTGCCGAGAGGCTCAGAGTTTCAGGTATAGGAGGAATAATACATTCAGATGAGCTGCCCAATTATGGCATAACATCCGAGAACATAGTCAAACTTAAGGAATATTTAAGTTGTGGTGAGGAAGATGCTTTTGCCTTCATTATTGTCGATAAAGATTCCAAGGCAAATGCTTTGAAGATTATAGAGGAAAGACTCAATGAAGCCCTCATAGGAGTGCCAGCTGAAACAAGAGCAGCCACACCAGATGGAACCAAATTCCTAAGGCCACTCCCTGGAAAATCCAGAATGTATCCAGAAACTGACATACCCATTATAAAGGTAGACCATAATTTTCTCGACGAGATAAAGAAAAAAATTCCACCCACAGTTAAGGAGAGAGCTTCCCATCTGATGAACTTAGGGGTATCCGAGCAGGAAGCTATGAATGCTATCTGGAAAGAGTACGATGATATTCTTGAAAATTTCATAAGAGAATTCGGAAATCCAAAATCAGTTGCAAAACTTCTGGCTGTAGTTTTCTCAAAACAGGAGAAAGACCTGGATAAGGCAGCAAGGATACTGAGTCTCCTCAAAGAGGGTCTTATAACTAAGGATGTCCTTGAAGATCTTTACAATGAATCAGACAAGAATTTATCCGGAATTTCCAAAAGCAAAGAGGAGTCTCTTGAATCAGTAATAAAGGAAATAGTTGATTCAAATATTGAACTTGTCAGGGAAAGGGGAAATGATTCATTCAAGCCACTAATGGGGGAGGCAATGAAAAAACTCAGGGGTAAGGTTGATGGTAGCAAAGTTTCAGAGGCGTTAAAGAAAGAAATAGAATCAAGAATTAGGGGGATGGAATCCAATAAATAAAAATATATAAGTCAGGCTTGATTCCATAAAATAATGATTGACATTAACATCATCAGGAAAAATCCGGAAATACTCTTTGAGAGCCAGAGGAGAAGATTCCAGAGTGACGACATTGTGAAGGCTGCAATAGAATATGATAATAAATGGAGAGAAATACTAAGGAAGGTTAATGATCTTAAGGCAGAGAAGAACAGGCTTGTAAAGGAAATAAGTACCATAGCTAAGAAAGGTGAAGACATTTCCCCTTACAAAAAGAAAGCAGAGGAAATAGATAAGGAAATTGAAACAATGAATAAAGAGCTTAATGATATAGAAGAAAAGAGGGATGCTATTTTAAAGAGGATACCTAACATAGTTGATAATGACGCCCCGGTTGCACCTGATGAGAGTGGAAGCGCACCTTTCTATTTTCACGGGAGAGCAGATGTCTATAGGGATGATCTGGAAAATTTTATCAGGGGCAGTTTAAACAAGATGGAATACAGGTTAATTGATAGAAAAAGGGTTAGTCACGTGGATCTTCTGCTTGAAAGGGGATTGATAAACCTTGAAACTGCGGCTAAAGTGGCAGGATCTAGATTTTACTACCTGCTCGGTGATCTCGTTTTACTTGAGAACTCCATAGAGCTTCTTGCCCTTAAAATGCTGAATAATAAGGGTTTCAAGCTTGTAGAACCGCCTTTTATGTTGAACAGGGAGGCAACAAATGGAGCTACCGATTTTACTGCATTTGAAGATACTCTATACAAAATAGAGGGTGAAGATCTTTATATGATAGCAACATCCGAGCATCCTCTTGCCTCATACCACTCAGATGAGATTCTGGAGGAAGAAATGCTACCTCTTTTTTATGCTGGCATCTCTCCGTGTTTCAGAAGAGAAGCTGGAGCCCATGGAAAAGATACCAAAGGAATATTCAGGGTTCATCAATTCAACAAAATTGAACAGTTCGCTTACACATTACCAGAAGATTCAAAGAGAATCCACAAAATGCTTCTTGAAAATGCAAAGGAATTTTTCAATCTTCTCGAAATACCTTACAGGGTTATAGATATAGCAACAGGGGATCTTGGTAATGTTGCTAGCAGGAAATTTGACATTGAGGCCTGGTATCCCGCACAGGGCCAGTTCAGGGAAGTGGTAAGCGCTTCCAATGTTCTTGATTATCAGGCAAGAAGACTGAAAATAAGATACAGGACCAAGGATGGTAACAAATATGTTCATACCCTCAACTCCACTTTAGTTGCGACTACCAGAACACTTGTTGCAATAGTTGAGAATTACCAGCAGGAGGACGGAACCATTCTGATTCCTAAGGCCCTCAGAGATTTAATGGGGAAGGATGTAATATAATCAGTGGTATCGGTAAATGGAATATTTTGATGAGTTCCTGAGTTTTCTCAAAGAAGAGGGTATAGAAAAACTTTACAACCACCAGAAGGAGAGTATAAGACTTCTTGATGAGGGAAAGTCAGTTATCCTTTCCACACCGACTTCATCTGGAAAATCCATTGTTGCTTATTATGGTATAATCAGGGCCTGGAAAAAAGGCATGAAATCGCTCTATTCTGTCCCTCTTCGTGCCCTTGCCGAGGAGAAGTGGAATGAACTACGCTTCTTTTCTCGATACGGGATGAAAATAATGATTAGTACAGGGGATTATGATGAAACATCAACCTATTTGAAAAATTATGATGTTGTAATCTCTACATCAGAAAAAATTGATTCCATACTGAGAAACAATCCTCAAGTCTTCGAAGGTTTAGGATTCGTGGTTTTCGATGAAATACATAACATAATGGATGAAACAAGGGGTCATACCTTGGAGATAGTTATAACTAAAATGAGGTACATGTTCGAGAACATCCAGTTCCTCGCAATGTCCGCAACAGTGAATAATATCAGTGAAATTTCGGAATGGCTAAATTCCTCATCTGTTATAAGTGACTTCAGACCTGTACCGCTATCAAAATTCATAATTGCAGGAGATTATGTATATGATGAGAATGGAAGGAAGGTTGATGAAATTGAAAGCCTGGAAAAATTTATACCTCAAACCCTTGAGGACGGAGGACAGACTCTCATATTCGTTAATTCAAGAAAAGCAACGGAAAAATATGCGGAGAAAATTTCATACGAAGTGAACAGATACCTATCCGATAAAGATAGGCTGTTGCTATCGGAATTGGATTTGGGAGATGAAGGCTCTCTTAATCATAAATTATATTCAACGTTGAGGAAGGGAGTGGGTTACCATCATGCTGGAATGCTGAGTGAGCAACGCAGGCTCGTTGAAAAACTTTTCAGGGAAGGTCATCTGAAGCTTGTTGTTGCCACTACAACTCTGGCTGCGGGAATGAACCTTCCGGCAAGATCAGTAATAATAAAGGATATTTTCAGATACAATGGTTTTTCCAGCGATATGATACCCAATTTCGAAATACAGCAGATGCTGGGGAGAGCTGGAAGGGTTAAATATGATAGGATAGGCAATGGATATATCTATTCTTCTAAAACAAGAATCAGGGATGTATTTAATTATTATATAAATGGGGAATTGGAGAATATAGAGTCAAAAATAGATGAAAGAAAGCTGAGAATGCATGTCCTCGGCTTGATCTCATCAAACCTGTGCAGGGATAAAGTGTCGCTGAAAAATTTCTTTGACCTCACACTGGCGTTTAAACAGGGAAGAGAGCTTGATTCATGGATTGAGGAGGCAATAGATTTCCTGAGCAAGAATGAGATGATAAAGGATAATGAAAGGTTGAGGGCAACTCCTTTCGGCAAGAGAGTTTCAGAGCTCTATATTGACCCTGTATCAGGAGTAATTCTCAGGAGGCTAATTGATGAGGCAGATATTGATAACATATTACTCGGAATATCAGTAACACCTGACATGCCTCAGATGTATGTTGGAGAAAATGATGCAGAGGTCTTCAGGAATCTACTTTCTGCAAACATAAACGCAGAGGAGGGGCAAATAAAGGTGGCGTTAGTTTTAAGGGATTGGATAAATGAAGTTCCTGAGGATTCAATCGTTGAGAAATATAACATATGGCCCGCAGATATCAGGAATAGGGTCGAAATAGCAGACTGGCTTTCCCACAGTCTGTATGAAATATCAAAAGTCTTTGGAAAGGCTAGGACTGATCTCAGGGTATTGAATTACAGGATATCAAATGGTGTCAGGGAGGATATAATCCCGCTGACATTCGTTCCAAACGTTGGCAGGGTGAGAGCAAGAAGATTGATGGTTAACGGATATGATTTATCAAAACTTGCAAATGCAAATCCTGCAGATATCGGGAAAATACCCGGCTTTGGAGAGAAGATATCGGAAAATATAATCAGGGATGCAAAGAGGATACTTGATAAAGGTGTAACTTTCGGCCTATAATTCCAGACCAAGAGATTTCAAAAATTCAATATCTTTTGGATACCCTTCCTCCCCTTCTGGAGTTTCCAGGAATGCGGGGATCTTGCTGAATTCCTTCACTTCAAATATTTTCCTGAAAAACGATCTGTCTATTGTTCCCTTTCCAAGCATTTCATGCCTGTCGAGATGTTTATTAAACGGGGGTTTTGAATCGTTTAGATGTATAGCCTTGATGTAATCTGAACCAATCTTTGACTTAATTTCATCCATTACCCCTTCAAAATTATTGCTGATATCATACCCGGCCTGATAAATATGGCAGGTATCTATGCAGAATCCAACTCTCGACCTATCCTCAATGTTATCTCTTATGAATGATAGATGATCCATTGAATAACCTACGACAGTCCCTTGGCCTGCAGTATTCTCTACAACAAGATTAACCTTGAAACCTTTAGTTTCCTCTATTGCCCTGTTCATTGATTCCACAATGTTATCAAGAGCTTTCTTTTCTCCAGAACCCATATGTGCTCCCGGATGAAAAATCAGTAATTCTATTCCGAGCTCCTCAGCCCTTTTTATTTCATCTACGAAGGCTTCATATGATTTCTCCAGTTTGTCCTTCTCCGGACTTCCAAGATTTAGGAGATATGAAGCATGAATTGCCGGTTTCTGAATATTGAATTTCTTAATATTATCCCTGTGAAGGTTTGCTTCCTGTTCAGGGATGGGTTTAGCTTTCCACTGCATCTGATTTTTTGAAAAAAATTGATAGGTTTTAAAACCTATCTTAGTCGCATTTTCTGGGAGTTTCCCAAAACCGTCCTTAGTTGATAGATGACCGCCGAGTATCATATATCTATTTCCTGATCAGCCTATCAGAAAATATCTTATCCATTCTGGCAAGAGGGAGCCCATTTCCATCACATATCTTTGATGTCGCCGGCGGGTCTGTGAAGTATGTGGGTATGTTATTGTTTATTCTTTCCTCATACGAAGGAACAAATTCATTTTGATAGAATATTCCCAGAGGTATTTTCTCTTCCCATTCCAATGATTTCTGTATTCCCTGAAGATACTTCTTTTCTACTTCCTCTTCATCAGCCTTCCTAACGATTGGGTCCCAAGTTGGATCTTTGTCAAGATAATATATCCTCTTCTCATACCATTCCTTGGTATTGATATCATTATATGTTGGGCATGGCTGCAGCAGATCAACAACGGCTGTTCCTTTATGCTTTATTGCCTTTACTAAGATGTCCTTGGTATTTTTTATATCAAAGGCGAACGCCCTTGCAACGAATGTATATCCAACGGACAAAGCAACTGCCACTGGATTGAGAGAGTCATAAATATTCGGCCTCTGCAGACCTTTTGTCTTCAATCCCCTCGGCATTGTTGGGGATGCCTGTCCCTTTGTCAGTCCATAAACTCCATTGTTATGGATTATTATGGTCATGTCTACATTTCTTCTTCCGGCTGCAACAAAATGTCCAGCGCCTATACTCAATATATCTCCATCGCCTCCATCTAGTATTACAGTTAAATTAGGATTCGCCAGTTTGATTCCAGTCGCAAATGGTATGCCTCTCCCGTGTAATGTGTGAATCCCTGAGACATTTACATAATGGGGAGTTTTAGCCGAACATCCAATACCTGAAACCATCACATAATTCTCCGGATTCTTGTCTATCTCTGCCAGACTCTGCTGAATAGCACTCAGGATTCCAAAGTCACCGCATCCTGGACACCAGTCGACCCATAGGTCTGTTCTATAATTATGCTCCATTCGTCATCACCACCCTGTTTGATTTCCCATCGATTAGTTTTTTAATTCCGTCATAAACCTCGTCCTCTGTGGGATGCCTTCCATTATATTTCAATAGATATTTATTGATATTTATTGCACAATTCTGCTTGATCAACATGGCCAGCTGACCAGTATAATTATTCTCTACATCTATGATCATTTTCGAATTCTTGAGTATATTTGTTACAAAATCAGTGGGGAACGGAACCATCATTCTTATGTAGAGGAAGTTTACCTTTTTTCCTTCCTGCTTTAGTTTATCCATGACATCAAGGATAATACCCTTATTGCTACCCCAGGAGACTATTGTGACATCTGCATCCTTATCTCCAAATAAAATGGCCTGATCTTCAAGGGGTATCATTTTCTTTGCTATTTCTAGCTTACCCATCCTTTTGACCATCATTGCATCTCTTGTTTCCGGATCTTCTGTTATATGACCGATCTCATTGTGCTCGTCGCCTGTCAGCCACATGATGTTTTTCCCAAAAAATCCCATTGGCGATATTCCATCTTCAGTGAATTTGAATCTTTCAAATTCCCCCTCCTGTTTTTCAGGTAGCTTCCACCTTTTTATCTTCATCCTGTCGTAATCTATCCCATCGACAACGTAAAATGAGTTTGCAAAATTCTTATCAAGTATGTGTATAACAGGTAACTGGAACATTTCTGCGAAATTAAATGCTTTTACCGCATCCTCAATCCCTTCCTGCACATCTCCGGAAGATAGGACTATCTTCGGGAAGTCACCGTGCCCAGCATTCACCGCAAAAGAAAGATCTGCCTGAGAGTTTCTGGTTGGAAGACCGGTACTTGGTCCTCCCCTCTGGTAGAGGGTTATTACAACAGGTACCTCATTGATTCCCGCATATCCAATGGCCTCTGCCATCAATGAAAAACCTGGACCGGACGTGCCTGTCGCTGTTCTAGCTCCGGTCATTGCACCTGAAATTGCCATCGCTATGGCAGAGATTTCATCCTCTGCCTGTACTATAACAACTCCGCTTTTTCTCAGAGTTTCATTTTCTCCACCTGAAAGTTCATCAAAATAATCGTGCCCTTCCAGGAAGAAGCTTTCATCAGCTGCCGGCGTTATAGGATAGTAAGTTTGAAGCTTAAGACCACCTATGACTTTCCCTATTGCTATCGCCTCATTTCCAGTCAGTATGTATCTTTCTCTGACTGTTTTAGGCCCTAACTTCTTAATTTTCAAGCCATTGTTTTTGGATATGTATTCATACGCGACCTTTACAATCTTCTCATTATCTTCTAATACTTCCTTCTTCTTTCCAAAAACACTCGCAATACCACTCATGGTGAATTCTGAATCTAAACCCATCAATGCCATTGAAATTGATGCACCAAGTGTATTGGCATATCTTGCAGGTGGTTTACTTGGCCCCAGAGCCTCATTCACCAGGCTTCTGAATGATACGGGAACAAGTATTGCACCTCTTTTCTTCATATATTCCAAGGAACCACTGACTGTTAACTCATAACCTTCAGACTGTAATTTTTCTTCAATGTGTTTCTTTGTCTCAGGTTCTAGAGTCAGGACCTGATTAAGCTTAGTTCCCTTGACGTCCTCATCGAAAAGAACTATGGTGTTTTTTGTTACGTCGTACATATGAACGAAAGGTGTTTCAGAGTCAAGACACGCAAGAATATCTACGGGGTATCTGAGGCTCCTAACTTCCTCATCCTTTATCCTAACGTGGAAGTAGCTGTGCCTTCCCTTTATATTGGAATGATACTCCCTTATACCATACGCTTCATAACCCGCAATTGAAAAAGAACGTATAATAATCTGCGCGGCACTATCTATTCCGCCACCCTGAGGTCCACCTATAATTAGATCAATGTCCACTTCAGACATATCTTCGACAGTTATTATTAGTTAAAATATTTTATTTAAACTTTGGTGCTTATTAATCAACTTAAATGAAAGTTAAAGAGTCAACAATGGTTTAACATTATCCTTGATAAATAGCTTTACCACTATCACTTTGACTATTCTTTTAGGAAAAAAATAAATAACATCTTCATATTAATGAGTGGTGATAAATCTGGCAGTAGGATTTGTTCTCATCAGCACAGTTCCCGGAAAAGAACATCAGGTATATAATGAGCTATTGAAAATTAAGGAAATAGTTGAACTACATCCTTTGTTTGGCGAGTTTGATCTGATTGCTAAGCTCGAAACCAAGGATTTCACCGAGCTTGGTCAGATAGTCATTGATAAAATCAGGATGATCGATGGTATTTTAGATACGAAGACACTTACGGGAATTAAGATGTAGGTGAAAAAATGACAACATGGGGAATATTTGTAGCAATGATGCTATTAGTGATGGGTCTGGTTCTGCTAATATTGGGAATATTCGCTGCTTATTTTGGTTCAGGTAAGGTAAGAACATTCGGAGGAGTTCTAGCGGTTCTTGGGATTATAGTAGGCTTCTTAACATATCTTCTAAGGGTACCTCTGGGAATCCAGGTTACCTCAGTAATATATAATGGCCTCCTTTACCTTGTATCCGCAATTGTCGGAGCAGTTATTGCCCTGCTGATATTCTTGGCAGTTTTGTTGAAATCCTGAGGGTAGATTTTTTGTTTAACCCTACTATTTTTATTAATGAAGCAATAAATAAAATGAAAAAAGAGGTTAATGGAAAAGCTATCATAGCTGTTTCTGGAGGGGTCGACAGCACAGTAGCAGCTAAAATCACATATGACGCCTTAAAGGATGAAAGTTTGGCTATATACGTTGATACCGGCCTGATGCGCCTCAATGAAACTGAAAATGTAAGGGCAATATTGGATAAACTTGGAATTAATTATAAAATTGTTGATGGTCAGGAAACATTTCTCTCAAATTTAAAGGATATCGAAGACCCAGAAATAAAGAGGAAGGTTATTGGAAAAACTTTCATTGAGCTGTTCGAGATAGAAGCCAGGAAATTTGGTGCTAAATTTCTCATTCAGGGTACAATTGCCCCTGACTGGATTGAGTCAGGAGGTGGATTAAGAGATACCATAAAGAGCCATCATAACGTTGGTGGTCTTCCGGAAAAAATGGGAATAAAAATATATGAGCCTTTGAGGGATCTCTACAAGGATGAGGTTAGAAAACTTGCAGAATTCTACGAAATACCTAGCAAGAGGCAACCTTTCCCCGGACCAGGTCTTGCGGTAAGAATAATGGGTAGAATTACAAGAGAGAGACTCGATTTGCTAAAAAGAGCGACGGATATTCTAGAGAGAGGTCTTGAAAGAGAGGGTATAATCCCCTGGCAATATTTTGTAGTTCTCCTTTCTGACAGGTCAACAGGCGTACATGGGGACAGAAGAGTATACGGGAATACTGTGGCAATAAGGTGTGTTGACTCCATTGATGGTATGACCGCCAATTTTACTCAAATCCCATGGGATATAATTGCAGGTATCTCGAGGGAAATAACAAACAAGATTCCCGAGATTAACAGGGTCGTATACGATATTACTGATAAACCTCCTGCCACCATAGAATGGGAATGATCCCCTTTTAATTTCAAGTGTTATTTTTATCATGGGTGATGAGAATATCAAGAATATATATCTAATAAGCATGAGTAAGTATGCAAGAAACTTATTTGCCTGACACATCTGTGATAGTTGATGGGAGGTTTACCAGGTTTATTTTGCAGAATATTCCAAGTGATGTTATCATATCGGAGGCTCTCATATCAGAAATAGAACATCAGGCTAACGAGGGAAGAAGTATAGGATTTACGGGACTGGAAGAGCTGCAGAAATTGAGAAAGATGAAGGAGACAGGAGAGATAAATTTACAGTTCTATGGCAGAAGACCAAATGAGTGGCAGATAAAGAGAGCAAAAAGCGGTGAAGTTGACGAATTGATACGCCAGGCAGCCCTTGACACAAATTCAATTCTTGTAACCGGGGATTACATTCAAAAATCAATTGCAGAAATAAAGGGGATAAGAGTTATGTTTCTTGAACCTATTGCAGTTGAGTCTAAGAAAATTGAAAGTTACTTTACTGAAGATACTATGTCCGTCCATCTAAAGGCCAATACCAAGCCGAGGATGAAGGTAGGAAGACCTGGCAACTGGAGAATTGTATATGGTGATGAAATAATTAGCAGTGATCAGGTTAGTGTAATAGCTAATGATATTGTGGAAAGGGCAAGAAATGACGATAGGAGTCTTGTTGAAATGGATATAAGAGGAGCGACTGTAGTACAGCTTGGAAGTGTAAGAGTAGTTATTACCAGACCTCCGATCAGCAATGGGATTGAGATAACCGCAGTGAAGCCAACAAAAAAATTATCCATAGATGATTACAACCTTCCTGATTCCCTGATGTTAAGATTCAGGGAAAGGGCTGAAGGTATAATTGTCTCTGGTAGACCAGGTGCAGGAAAGAGTACATTCGTTCAGGCCCTTGCAGAATTCTACAATTCCCAAGGAAAAATAGTCAAAACACTTGAAAAGCCAAGGGACCTTCAGGTATCAGAAGATATAACCCAGCTTACGCAAATTGAGGGATCGATGGAAAAGACAGGGGATTTATTGCTGCTTGAAAGACCAGATTACACAGTCTTCGATGAGATCAGGACTACCGGAGATTTCATAGTTTTTACAGATCTGAGACTGGCAGGAGTTGGTATGATCGGAGTCATACACGCCTCAAGACCAGTAGATTCCATACAGAGATTCGTCGGTAAAATAGATCTGGGGGTGATACCTCAGATTATGGATACTGTTATATTCGTGGAAAATGGTGCCATCAAGAATGTTTTGGATATAAGCTATTCTGTGAAGATCCCTAGTGGTATGAATGAGGAGGACCTGGCTCGCCCTGTGATCGAGATAAAAGATTTTTTCACCGGAAGGTTATTGCACGAAATTTATACCTTTGGAGAACAGGTTGTTGTTGTCCCAGTGAAAGTTGAGAATGAAAGGGACCTCAAGGCGATAATCAAGAATATTGATAAGGAGCTTGAAGAAATTCCACATAAAATAGATATCACTTCCTCTGGAAAGATCAAATTATTTGTTCCCGAACAGTACATAGGAGAACTTATAGGAAAGGGGGGAAGAAGGGTCAAGAAACTTGAGGAAGATGTTGGGATGAAGATAGACATAGAAGAAATGAAATTCGATAATCCTGGAGAAGTGACAACTGAAGTGAGAACAAACAAGATTAATCTCTATGTGGGAGAAGATTTCAGGGATAAGGAAGTGGAAATACTTGTAAATGATTCTCCTCTCTTCATAGCCAGAGTTTCCAAGAATGGGATAATACAGATTAGATCAAATTCTGTTCAGGGGAGAGCTTTGAGGAAGGCAATATCTGAGGGTGCAAAGATTAGATTTTCAGTATTATAGTAATTTAAAAATTTGTACCAAATTTATTTTTATTAAGAATGTGATCGCATGTTGAATTGAAAGTAATCCCAGTAATGTTGATTGCCCTTTTACTTATTATTCCGGCAGGATTAGTTTATGGTATGAATACCCCGGATATGATTCTTTCACCGCATATTAAAATGATTGGATTAGGGGATAGACCTTTTTCAAATGTGGAATCTTTCAATCTAGGCAATAATCATTTCAAAATTTACAAACAATCAGGAATCACTACGGGTTATTCTTCCTACAATCTGGACTCCCCCCTTGGTGACCATATAATGGTGAATTATTCAGTAACAATTCACAGATCTCCTTTCACTGTAGATTTCCTTCAGCCAAATGGATATACTCCAATGTATTTTTCGGGGCAGAAAACGGTGCAGGGTTCCCTATATTTTTCCGGATATTCATCATTCAAATATATGACTTTAGTGTATGTTATAGATAATTTCAGGGGAGCAAGCGTTAACGGAATCAATATAAGCGGCGTCAACGATATGAGTGGATACCCTATGTATAATGTATCCCTTTCAGTAAGTAACCAGAGCTATCATATCTATATACCCGGTTTTTTAAAGGTTAATGGAAATGCAGTTACAATTTTCTTGAGATCTTTTGAGCAACTAAACAATTTAATTTTGGAGATATCATTCAATATTAAAGACGGTTATTTCCAGACCTTGTTCTCTTCAGTTATATCCTCTTCTTATGGAAATTATGCAAACGAGTATATGAGCCTCCTTAATGAACAAGGTCAATATTTCAGCATATATCCCACTATTATGGAAAATTATTATTCCATCATCATAGGAATAATTATTTTCGCTGCAATATTTTTCATGATATATGCTATTTACAGAAAAAAATAATTTTCATTTCGTCCATATTTCTATAAAGTCCTGGACAAGTTTGTCAATGAATGATTCCCTGTATTCTATTATGAGACCCTTCATCGATTCCATATCCTTTATCCTGTAGCCTATTCCTTTTTCCATCTGGACCCTTTCAAGTACATTGTCCTGAGTTAGGAGGGATAGATGATAGCTTAATGTCGGCGCACTTATCTTGAGATTCTTTATCAGTTCGGAAGGGCTCATTGCATTGCCAGAAAGTAGCATTCTCATAATTTTATTTCTTATATGATTCCTGAGATGGCTAAGTATTATTATCTGCTGTCTGGAAAATGATTTGGCAGGGAAATAACATTTTGTTCCGTTCAGTTCTTCGTATATAATTTCTCCATCCTTAATCAGGTTGTTGAGATGATACTGTAGGACACCGGTAGGCAGTTTTAGAGACCTTTGCAATTCCCTGAAGTAATACCCGGGGTTTGCCTTCACGAAATTTAATATCTCATTTCTCCTGTCCGGTTCCAACCGATGGTCACCTTGTAATGGTTAGTGCCAGGAGTGATAATACTATCAGTAGATCTGATATGACAAAAATGTAGAGATTAACAGACTGATTCTGAATTTCTTCATATATTATCAGAAGATAGTTTACTGACATGATCAGGAAAAATATCGAAAGTATTGCACCCTTCGCGGTGTACTTTCTCAGTATAAGCAATATGGATATTGAAAGGAACAATAACGATAGTGCCAGTACAATAACACTGAGGATCAATAGTAAATTCATGGATGTCTATTATTTTTGATTATTTAAATTAATTATTTCAGATTCTTTCCCATATATGGGCCAACTCTTTCATAACCGTTTTTCCTGAAATATTCCCTTACACCAATTCCTGAAATTACGAGTATTCCGCTGTATCCAGCTTCCTTTGATATTTCTTCTGCTTCTATGAGCAATCTCCTGCCATAACCCTTATGCTGAAATTCTCCTGCTTCGTTAATCCTGGCTTCCTTTCCAAAGGTCTTGATTTCCCTGATTATCGATCTTCCCTCTATTTCCTGTCTGAATACATTATCTCCTGGAAATCTCAGCCTCAGAAATGCAATTATTTTATCGTCTTCATCAACGAATTCCAGAAACTTCTCCAATCCACCCGAGGCATAATAACTTGTTATCCTAAGTTCAATTTTACCTCTTGCAGAATTTGTTCTTCCTATTTCACGGTATCTTATCTCGTTGATCTTTATTCCCCTTTCAAGCGCCCTCTTAATTGCAAGGTTGTGTATGTCGCTTCTTTTGACACCCTGAACTATTTTATAGACAGGAATATCACGCTGAATTCTGTGAACTCTCACATAGTTAGGTATATATTTGAAGAAATCCGCTATAAGGTCAGTTGCCTCTTCACTCTCATAAGACCTAAATTTCCCCGCTTTATATTCCTCGAAAAATTTTGTTCCCTCAACTATGAGGGCTGGATATATCTTTAACATATCCGGCCTCAGCTTGTCGTCCTGAAATAATCTTTTAACTGTTGATATGTCACCATCATAATCAACGCCTCCGATTCCTGGCATTATATGGTACAACACCTTGAATCCTGAATCCTTTGAGAGGGCCGTCGATCTTATGACATCATAAATTCTGTGAGCACGTTTTGTCGACCTGTGAATATCGTTGAATACCGTTTGTACTCCCAGCTCAACTTTTGTTGCCCCGTAACTCAGTGACAGATCTATTTCCTTTTCAAAGAACCAGTCCGGGCGCGTCTCAATGGTCAATCCTATGCATCTGTTCTTTGAAGTCTCATTGATCATAATTGCCTCTTCCAGATTTTTAGAAGCAACGCCATTCATAGCATCTAGTGCACCTTTTACGAATTGAATCTGATAATCCTTTGGCCTGGCTGTAAAAGTTCCTCCCATTACTATAAGATCAATCTTGTCTGTTGGATGCCCAATCCTTTCAAGCTGATCTATCCTGTTCCTGGTCTGGAGATAAGGATCATAATTGTTCTGTTTGCCTCTCATTGCTGCAGGCTCCAGACCTGTGTAAGACTGCGGAGATGAATATTCAACTCCCCCTGGACAGTATGTGCACCTTCCATGTGGGCATGAATATGGAGATGTCATTATTGCAACAACAGATACTCCGGATAAGGTGCGTGTCGGCTTTCTTGATAACAATTTCCCATATTTTTCCCTGTATTCAGGCGGGATCATGTTCAGAATATCAGTATTGCTTATTACTTTCAGTAAACCAAACTTTCTGGTGGTGTTCATCCTGACTTTTTCAAGATCATCCTGGGATGAAACTCTCTGCAATTGATCCAGAAGGTATTCTGAAAGTGCACTATTCATTGTCCACTCTTATTGCAAAATAGTATTTAATTCAGATGCAGCTCAAAATGAACGTTATATTTATTAATGGTAAAGTAGTTCACTAATCATGACCAGAAAGGTTGATTATAATCCGAAACCGATAGATGATAATTTCTTTGATAAGCCTGACGAATATCCAGTAACAGGAACTCACAATGGACACGAAGTTAGAGCTGAGGGAAAGCAAAGGATGGATAAGGATGGAAAACCATATCCAACAAAACTCGGAATACACGGGACTAATGTGGCAGTGGATTGGGAGACATGTACTGCAGATGGAGCATGCATGGATGTTTGTCCAGTAAACGTTTATGAATGGTTCCTTAACCCCGGAAATAAAGGGTCCGGTAACGACAAGGTTATTCCAGAAGGTTCAGACTTATGGAATAAATATAGAACAGATAAGGCAGATCCTGTAAGGGAATCAGATTGCATATTCTGCAATGCCTGCGTTACTGCTTGCCCAGTTGGAGCAATATCAGTAGCAATGAGAAAATAAAAATTTAGTTAAATTTTTATAAATTCTTTTTATATGTGTTGAAATGACAAGTGATGATAAGGACTATAATGAGGAAATTTCAAGAGTTATTTTACCCAATGTTAATAAGGGAGAGATGTTTGGGATAGTTGAGAAATTACTCGGCAGTTCAAGATTAATAGTTATGTGCGCGGACGGAAAAACAAGAACAGGCAGGATTCCCGGGAAAATCAGGAAAAGAATGTGGATGAGAGAGGGAGATTTGGTTATTGTTAAGCCGTGGAGCTTTCAGGATGAAAGGGCAGATGTGACTTTCAGATATACAAAGACACAGGCCTCATATTTATCAAGGAATAAAATTTTACCGGAGATTCTTGATGTATTCAAATGATGAAAAAATAAGAAAAACTGAAGAACGTCTGAAAGAGACTGAAAAAGTTTTCGGGTATGTTTTTGATAAGTTCACTTTGCTCAATATTTATAAGATGTTTTCTGGAAAATATATAGAAAGATTTGAATTTCCGATCTCCTCTGGAAAGGAAAGCATAGTATTTGCAGCATCCGGAGAAGGAAAATTTTATGCTGTAAAAATATACAAAACTGTAGCATCTACCTTCAAAAATATAGAGAGATATGCAGGTGATAGATGGGGGATAGAAAATTCATCTAACAAGAGGAAATTTGTGGTTCAATGGGCTTACAGAGAGTTTAGGAATCTTGGCATTGCAAATCAGGCCGGGGTATTTGCACCAAAGCCAATCAAGGTAATAGGCAATGTACTTCTTATGCAGTATCTTGGGACAAGAAGAAGACCCGCTCCACAGATAAAGGATATTGAGATTGATGATTCATTGATGAAGCAAATTTTTGGCGATATCAGAAACCTATACTTAAAGGGAAAGCTTGTTCATGGGGACCTGAGTGAATATAATTTCCTCCTACATAGGAAAAAGGCCTATATGATAGATATAGCTCAGGCATTGGATATAAAGGATCCGGCATCAATGATACTGCTGAAAAGAGACGTAAATAATATGGTAAAATTTTTTAATAAATTTGGATTCGATATAGATGAAAATAAAATATTACGATACACGGTGGGAGAGATAAATGATTTCTATTAGGATACCACAGGACAGAATTGGTGTATTGATAGGTAAGAACGGGGAAACGAGAAGTCAGATCGAGAAAATTTCTGGAGTAAAACTGGAAATAGATTCCGAGACAGGGGATGTAAATCTTGTTGATAATAGCCCTAAGGATCCCGAGATGCCACTTAAGGTGAGAGAGGTTGTAAGAGCTATTGGTAGAGGTTTTTCACCGGAGAGAGCGTTCAGGCTTTTTGACACGGGTGTATATCTTGAGATAATAGACCTTAAGGATTACACTGGTAAAAATTCTAAAAGAGTTAAAACAGTCAGATCTAGGCTTATTGGCACAAGGGGTAAAACTAGAAGGCTTATAGAGGAGCTCTCTGAATCTTATGTTTCTATATATGGAAATACTGTTTCTATTATTGGAGATTACATACAGATGGAGGTATCGAGAGAGAGCATCATGATGATATTACGTGGAAACCAGCACGGTACTGTTTATAAATATTTAGAAAGAAAGAGAAAAGATATAAGGCTTGCAAAACTGGATTCGGTCTAACATACAGATGCAATCAAGTCTACTATCCTTAATGGTTCAGGAATCTTGCCATTCTTCATAAGATCGGATGAGAATTTTACTGCAGATCTCAAGTCTATTCCAATTGTTTTTATAAACGATGAATCGTCGACTTTGCTGTAACTGTTCATCAGTGACAGTCTAATTTCCCAATCCCTGAAGTGCTTTTTCAGAGCGGCTTCTATTGCATCTTTATCAGGAGGGTGATCCATAAAATTTATGATCGGTATTTTGTAAGAATCATACAATTTTCCAAGGTCGAGAACATTGAACCCCCCAAAAGTTATGCCCTTTATCATTATTATCCTTATTCCCTCCCCTTTCTCCTCCAACATTTCCATTATCCTCTCAGTGACATCCATTCCATCGACCTGAATAGTTTTCTTGAGAATACTTTCTAAATAGAGGTCCTTTCTAATTATAATGCCAATAATGTTCGTGAAGGAATCCCCCCTCCTGAATGGCGAGTCGTCGATTGCAAGTATTCTTGTATTCTTATTGAATAAGAGATTCTGGTCCATTGCCTTCTCAATTATATAGATAATGCGGAAATAATATTTTCCCATAAACCATCACATTCATTCAGGATTCATTTCTCTGATTTACATTGAACCACGTTAGGAAAAAATTTAAGGTTCTTTTAATTGATGATTTAATGATACAAGATATTGAAAAATTCTTTCTTGAAAGGGGGATACTGGTTGAAGAGAGGGTGATAAAGGAAATTGAGAAAAGAGGAGGTTTGGTTTACCTTGATAAGATCCAGGGCAAGCTTAATTTCCAGAGTCCTGTTTTTACATTCAAAGATCTGCCTGCTGATAATGAGTTTTCAATAGTGAAGGAGTTTCACCTCAATGGTTTCCCTGGAATAAGCGGATCATTTGTTGATATTTTTCAGAACAGGTTCAATGTTCTTTCAAAGAAAATAAAGTCCAGATCACTTTCACACCATTTTGTTTCCATAAGGAAGGCAAAGATTTCAGGAGATAATGTGGATACTATAGGCCTTGTAGTTGATTCCTCTGTATCTAAAAAGGGATATAAGATAATTGAAATAGAGGACCAGGAGGATTCTATCAAGGTAATACTTGGTCAGAAATTCAATGATCTGGTATTTCACGATGAAGTGATTGGAGTATCCGGTAGAATCAGTAAGGATAGAACTGCAATATTTGCTGAGTCAATTGTTAGACCTGAGCTGGAAAAGAGAAAGGAAATTTATGAAAATGGACAGGATGTTTTGGTTATTTCAGACATACACGTAGGTTCAAAAAATTTCATGAATGACAATTTCCTGAATTTAATAGATTATGTGAACAATAGTAATGTATCATATATCATAATGAACGGAGACCTGGTTGATGGGATAGGAGTTTATCCTGACCAGGAAAAAGATCTCGAAATTCCAGATATAATAAAGCAATACAAGAGACTTGCAGAGTTAATTTCGAAGATTAACGGAAATATAAAGGTCATTCTCATTCCTGGGAACCATGATATGGTATATCCTACAGAACCACAGAATCCTTTACCCAGGGAGATAAATGAACTCTTCCCCCCAAATGTCATATCTCTTTCAAATCCTGTGTGGGTAGAAATAGGTAGGAGAATATTTCTACTCTACCACGGAACTTCAATCATGGACTTTGTGGAATCTATGCCTGGAACTTCATTAAATGACTCTGACAAGGTAATGAAGGAGATGTTGAGGAGAGGTCATTTAGCTCCAATTTATGGAAAGAATCTTTCATTCATACCATTGAAGGAGGATTATTACGTCATAGATCCTGTACCAGATGTTTTCATTACGGGGCATATACATGACCATTCAATTACCTCATATAGGGGGATTCTTGCTGTAAATGCCTCTACGTTCCAGGAACAGACAGATTATCAGAAGATGATGAATTTTAATCCAAAGCCAGGGATAGGTACCTTGATAAATACTTCTGATCTGAGTTACAGGCTGGTGAAATTCTGACAAGATGGGGGGACAGATTGAAAGATGAAGGTCTATTGAAGAATAATAGGGTAATAGAAATAATGAACCGTATAGACAGGAGTGACTTTCTTCCTGAAAATATTGAAAGGTATGCAGATATTGATGAACCGCTTGATATTTCCTACGGCCAGACTCAATCGGCACCTCATATGAATGGAATTTTCCTTGAGATTTCTGGGATAACAGAGGAGGATGAAGTACTTGAGATAGGAACAGGTACAGGATATCTGACCGCTTTGATAGCATCCTTGGCAAGATCAGTTCTCTCAATAGAGATAATAAAAGATCTGGCACATTTTGCCAGATCTAACATAAAGAAATACAATCTGAAAAATGTCGAAATAGTGAATGCGAATATCAACAGGATATGCCTTAAGAATAAATTCTCTCTCATAATTTCTGCAGCCAGTTTCAGTTATAAACCCATTTTTTTATACGAAAAATTGAAAGAAAATGGTAGGATGGTTTATCCTCTAGGCAGTTACATCCCGCAATCCCTTATGATTTACAAAAATGGAAAGGAGAGAAGGGCTGGAACTGTTGCATTTGTGAATATTATAGATTAACCATCAGATATTCCATCCTGGGTCACCATAATGACAGCCTCCCCTTCCGGTAGATGAGGAGAATCTATAAGCCTGGCGATTCTCTTTCCTCCCTTGGATTTCCTCAGATAAACTCTGTATGTGGATGCGTGTCCAACTATATTCCCTCCAACGGAGGTAGTTGGGTCTCCAAAGAAAACATCTGGTCTGGCTGCCACCTGATTCGTGACTGCTATGGCGGCATTGTAAATGTCGCCGAATCTCAAAAGGTCATGCATATGTTTGTTAAGCAGCTGCTGCCTTTCAGCGAGTGTTCCTCTGCCTGTATATTCAGCCCTGAAATGAGCTGTGAGGGAGTCAACAATCAGTAACTTTACCGGGAATTTCTCTGTCAGCTCATAGGCCTTTTCTACAAGTAGAATCTGGTGACTTGAATTGTAAGCCCTTGCAACGTGAATTTTCTTCAATACTTCAGTTGGATCCAGTTCAAGATGTTTTGACATCTGAACTACCCTCTCTGGTCTGAATGTGTTTTCAGTATCTATGAAAAGCACGTGACCGTCAAGGCCCATCTTATCAAGTGGTAAGGTTGCGTTGACGGCAAGCTGATGCATTACCTGTGTCTTTCCTGAGGCAAATTCTCCAAAAAATTCTGTTATAGCACTGGTTTCAATACCACCTCCAAGCAGGTCATCAAGAGCCTTAGAGCCTGTTGTGAGTCTCTTTATCTCTTTCCTCTTTTCCAACAGAACGTCTCCTGACTCAAAATTTCCTATATCTGCGGCCTTTCTAGCTGCAATAATTATTTTGGCTGCCACATTTTCTCCTATTTCAGCAGCATCAGAAACATCCTTTGGTGATGCCACAGCAAGACTCATAATATCATTGAATCCAGCTTCTTTCAATTTTTCTGCTATTGAGTCTCCTACCCCAGGAAGATCCTCTATCTCCTTGATTTTCTTACCTTTATCTGCCATATACAAGCTCTCCTATTTTAAGAGATTTATCGGTTTGATTTATACTATCCTCCTTCCCCTTTAACTGAAGCATTGATCTTATTGCATCTATGTTTTCTGGCACCACATCGCTCTCCTGATGTATGCCCTGATAATAGAATAGTTCGTTCCCTTTCACACTGACCGCATCTTTCCAGAGAACTATTTCGTAAAGGTCGGATCTGCTCCTCCCGGTCTCTCTAGCTATTTCCATCAGTTGACCAGTACTTTTAACATCATCCTTTCCTGAGACAAATACAATTCTTCTGTATTTTTTCCATTCACTCATAATTTTTTCCCTGTCCTGGTCCCTATCAAATATTATGTTTACGAAATGCACGTGCATTAATGTTGTCGGCACCTTAACTGCCATTGTCTGGATATCAAGACCCTTCAATACAGAAGCAACATCAGGGCCATGATGACTCGGTATCTTTAGATCAGGTTCAATTGAGTTTATTGGCCCCTTTTTATGATCATTGGGATCTGTTGCCCTTCTTACAAGGTTAGCTCTGACCTTGAAATTTCCGAGGGCAGTTAGAGGGTATATTGTTCTTATTAATCCGGTTGTATTGCACGAAACCACTCTTACATAATCCTTACCCCATGCCTCATTGAAATTAGCATACGCGTTAAATGAAAGATTTGTAAGTTCGTGATCTTCACCCCCTTGAAATATTGCTTTAATTTTATGACTCTCATAAATAGGTTTGTTCTCCTTTCCAACATCATCGGGTGTTGCATCCACAATAATTTCTGAATCATCAATCAGATTATCTATATATCCTTCCACCTTTATTCCTGCATCATCAAATAATTTCTTTGACTTTGCATCTGGTACGAATATCTTATATTTTCTACTTGCAACAAATGCCATGTAGTCAGGTCTCGTTTTCACAATACCCGAAACCTTCATATCATCCTGTAAATTAACAGCATCGGCTACTCTTTTTCCTATTGTTCCATAACCATTAATGCCAACCTTTACCATTTGAACATCAATTGTTAAATAACAATAAGCTTAAAACAGTTTCTTCAAAAAAGAATTTCGATGGGAAGAGAAATATTCCAACTTAGGAGGTGATCCATCCGCAGGTTCCCCTACGGATACCTTGTTATGACTTAGCCC
>JAGDXO010000055.1 GCA_023256615.1 Thermoplasmata archaeon | reverse complement strand
AACCCGGGCTAAAGGCTTGGAAGGCCTTTGTGCTACCAGGCTACACAACACCTGCATTCTCAGGAGGATGGATTAAGAACATTTACAAAAAGGTTTCTAGAGCCAGTTATATTTTATCTTCAACCAAATAATATTTTGATAACGAAACCTAAAATATTACAGGAATATGCATGTAAAATGAGAGAATTCAGGGATGAAGAGATCAGATCAATCTGGAATGATATACTTACTAACAAAGCCTTGGAAATTTCAAGGATTATTTCGCAGTTCCCAAGGGAGAGATCCCTTATCATAAAATACGAGGAACTTGATGAAAAGAACAGGGATTTTGCTCTAAATTTTATCAACCAGCCCGTCAGATATATTGATCTCCTCAGGGAAGAGCTTTATTCTGAATTTCTTCCTGAGGAATTTAAAAGCAGGAAAGAAAACAAAATAATCATAAGAATATCATCAAAACTTCCTGATTTAAAGAAAAATATCAGGGATTTAAGGAGTGATGATCTCAATAAATTCATACTTGTGGATGGAATAGTTAAGAGAGCTACTGAGGTTATACCAACAATCATCATGGCAGCTTATAAATGTTCATATAAAGGTGATATAGACCTTTATCCCCAGGATGGCACAAGATTGATTGAGCCTTTTTCATGCAATATATGTGGCAAGAGCAAGGAGGATAAGATCAAATTCACCTTCATCCCTGAGAAAAGCTTATTTACAGATACACAAACAATTGAGATACAGGAGAAACCTGAGCTTTTGAGAGGAGCCTCCCAGCCCGCTAAACTAACCATACATCTAACGGATGATCTTTGCGGTAAATTCAATCCTGGTGACAGGGTAATGGTAAGTGGTATTTTCAAAGGAAAACAGAAGATGCTTGGTCCTGTTCCTACCACTCAATTTGAAATTTTCCTTGACGGTTTGTACGTTGAAAAAGAATCCACGGAGTACGAAGAAGTAGAGATAAGCGAGGACGACGAGGATTTTATAAAAAAATTTGCAAATGAACCTGATGCGTATGAAAAACTTGTTAAAAGTATTGCCCCAACCATATATGGAGTAGAAAAAGTGAAAGAGGCTATTGTCCTCCAATTATTTGGTGGTGTTAGAAAAAGATTTGAGGATGGTACAACAGTAAGAGGAGAGATACATATCCTATTATTCGGAGACCCTGGGACTGCAAAAAGTCAACTTTTGAGATATGCAGTTAACGTTGCGCCTAAATCTATTTACACATCAGGAAAGGGGAGCTCTGCAGCAGGTCTCACCGCAGCTGCAGTCAAGGATGATTTTTCTGAAGGTAGATGGACTCTGGAGGCAGGGACACTTGTTCTCGCTGATGGTGGCCTAGCTGCAATAGATGAACTTGATAAAATGGACAAAGATGATAGAAGTGCAATGCATGAAGCTATGGAACAGCAAACGGTTACTATAGCAAAAGCAGGGATAAATGCAACACTTATGTCAAGATGCGCTGTTCTCGGCGCTGCTAACCCTAAATATGGAAGATATGATGACCAAGAGTCATTTGTGGTTCAAACAGATCTTCCTCCGTCCCTTATTTCACGATTTGATTTAATATTCATATTCGTCGATAAACCTGGTAGATATGATGGAGATATGGCAGATTACATTTTAAGAGTTCACTCCGATGGTGAAAAACTTGCCAGCGGTCAGAATCCTGAAAGATCTGAATTTAAGGCATCTATTGATCCTGATTTGATGAGGAAGTATATTGTTTACGCCAGAAAATTCTGCAATCCCATATTATCACCGTCTGCAAGGGAAGAAATAAAAAATTATTATCTGGCAAAGAGAAAGATGTCTGGAGATCAAGCTGAATCAATAGCCATCACTCCCAGGCAGCTTGAAGCTATTATCAGGTTATCTGAGGCATCGGCTAGGATAAGATTAAGTGACAGAATCACCAATGAAGATGTCGAAAGGGCAAAGAACCTGATGGATTATTTCCTGAACCAGACCACAGTAATTAATGGAATTCCGGATATTGATACACTTATGACGGGCGTTTCAAGCAAAGAGAGGAAGGCAGTACCTAAACTCATAGACATAATATCAGAACTGGATAGCGCCTCACCTGACGGTAAAGGTGCTGATATTAGTAGAATAGTAAAAGAGGCATCAAGGCTTGGAATGACAGAAGCGGATGTTGAAAGGACAGTTAAGCTTCTTCTTACAAAGGGAGAAATAATGGAGGTAAGAACAGATCATTATAGGGTGGTGAATAGGAAGTGATATGGGTAAAAATTTACAGGACGCCACAGGATGTTCTTCTGGCTGCCGCTGACGAGGAACTCATTGGAAAGGAGTTTCGAGAGGGTAAATATAAGATTAAAATTTCTGAGAGTTTCTATAAAGATATGCTTGTAACGGAAGAACAGTTCATAGAATTATTTTTGACATGTTCCGTGGCAAATCTTGTTGGAAATAGGTCAGTTGGAAAGGCAATAGAGATGGGTTTCGTTTCATCTTCCAATGTCCTCACAATCCAGGGTGTTCCTCATGCTCAGTTCTCAATCTTGGAAGAATAATTTATATTTCATACATGACGCTTCATTTATTGAAAAATTTTTTGGAATTGCACAAAATGAAATAGAAGGTTACTGCCACTTCCTCCTCTGTCCCAGTAATAAGACTTTTGATTCAAGAGGATTCAATGCAGGCTCTTTCAGGATAATTCCCTTCAACAAATATCAAGAGGTGAATGACTACATTAAAGATATTGGTTATGTAAACAAAAATATGAGAACTCAAATGAGCATCAGAGACAAGTTACTTTCATTTGAAAGGAAAAATATAATGGTGATCCTTAATGCAACCCCCGATTCTTTCTTTCCTGGTAGCAGATTAGATCCGAATGATATAGAATCATCAATTGAAAAAATAAAGAATTCGAAAGTTGATATGGTTGATATAGGTGGAGAAAGTACCAGACCTGGAAGCAATCCTGTTGGAGCAGAAGAAGAATGGAGGAGAATAAAACCTGTTTTAGAAACTGCTCTGCAGAAAGGGTTGACTGTATCAGTTGATACATATAGACCTGAAGTGGCTGAGCAAGCCCTTGAAATGGGAGCCCATATCATTAATGATGTGACAGGTATGGAGGATGAAAGAATGGCTCTTTTGACAAAAAAATACGGATCCGGACTAATACTGATGCATAAGAAGGGGAATTTCAAGGATATGCAGGAAAATCCTTATTATGACAATGTTATTCTTGAAATACTAAGTTACTTTTATGAAAGGGTCTCGCTTGCTAGGAAGTATGATATTGAAGATAAAATAATCTTGGACCCTGGCATTGGATTCGGTAAAAGGATGGAGGACAATCTAGATATCATAAGATTCATAAAAGAATTTAAGATTGGATATCCTTTGCTCATAGGCCTTTCCAGAAAGGGATTCATTGGGAGAATAATGAATGAAAGTGTCGAGGAAAGAGCATTATCAAGTGTTATATTCAATTCCATCGCCCTCATGAATGGTGCAGATATAATAAGAGTCCACGATTTAGAAGAAAATTTGAAATTAATAAAAATAATAAATGAAATAAATAATTTTTAAGGATGAAGAAGCGGAATTATCGGAAATACTGAGCTCAGTAGATAGTGTGTCATTATTATAGTGACGAAGAGAATTGATATTGTGTTAACCACTTTTACCAATGGATTTATAGCAGGACCAGCTGTATCCTTTGTTGCATCCCCAACTGTATCTCCTACAACGGCTGCTTTGTGTGCATCAGATCCCTTGCCTCCATAGTTACCCTGTTCCACATATTTCTTTGCATTATCCCAAGCTCCTCCACCGACTGTCATCATGATCGCAAGTGGGAATCCGGAGAGTATTACACCCAGCAGAAGCCCGCCCAACGCCAATGGTCCAAGAATGAATCCGACAGCGAGTGGTGTGAGTACAGCGATGAGCGCAGGTATCATTAACTGCCTGAGTGCCTCTTTAGTTACTATGTCAACAGCCTTTCCATAGTCCGGTTTAGCAGTTCCTTTCAATATACCTTCGTTCCCCTTGAATTGCCTCCTGACCTCTTCGACTATTGCATATGCAGCCTTTCCAACGGCATTCATGAGGTATGATGTGAAGAAGAATGGTAAAGAGGCTCCGATCAATAAGCCAGCAACTACGACAGGATTGTCTATTTCAATTAAAGCGCCTGGATATGCTGTGGTAATAACAGTTTTGAAAGCCGCGAATAATGTCAATGCGGCTAAGGCTGCGCTTCCTATAGCGTAACCTTTTGTAACTGCTTTCGTTGTATTTCCAACAGCATCCAACGGATCTGTAACTTCGTTCCTTGTTTTCTCATCGAAACCTGCCATTTCAGCTATTCCGCCAGCGTTATCAGTTATAGGTCCATAGGAGTCTATGGAAATTATCATCCCTGTTGCGGAAAGCATGCTAGCTGCTGCCACTGCTATTCCATATAAGCCAAGTTCAGGATTCTGCCCAAGAGAATAAAATGTTATCGTATAAGATATTATTATACCGGAGACTATGACTACAGCAGGGATAAATACTGCCTGTAGACCATATGCCAGACCTGTGATTATATTAGTCCCAGCCCCTGTCTTCGAAGCAAGAGCTATCTTGGCAACTGGTTTATATCTTTCAGAAGTATAATACTCTGTAATATAAACCATTATGAACATTATAATAATTCCAATTAGGGCATCTCCATAAATTGCGAGATTTCCTTCCATGAGATATTTGTCAGCGAAGAAGAAACCTATGGCAGATATTATGACTGTAACAATTAGTCCCTTGTAAAGAGCTGTCATTATCCTCTGTCCTTCTCCCTTCTTGACGAAGAATGAACCTATTATTGTTGCCCATATAGCAATAGCACCTATTACAAGTGGGAATATTATTGCACTCTGCCAGAATGCTGTCTGGAAATTTGAGCTACTCGCATAAATTAGTGAGGCGAGAAGCATGGAAGATAAAGCTGTGACAACATATGTCTCAAAGAGATCCGCACCCATACCAGCACAATCCCCTACATTATCTCCCACATTATCCGCTATTACTGCAGGATTCCTTGGATCATCCTCCGGAATACCGGCCTCTACCTTCCCTACGAGATCCGCACCCACATCTGCACCTTTAGTGTATATACCTCCACCAACCCTTGCAAAGAGGCTAACAAGTGAAGCTCCAAATATATATCCTACCATTGCTGAAGGATTATGGAACCACATGTAAAACACTATCAATCCTAACAGAGCCAATGATGCAACGCTCATACCTGTAACTGTGCCCCCTCTGAATGCAAGTTTCAGCGCAGGATTAAGGCCTTTTTTTGCAATTATTGCCGTTCTCACATTAGCCCTAACTGATATGTTCATACCAATTAATCCAGCCACTGCAGAACCTATAGCCCCTATCAGGAATCCTGTGGTCAGCTTCCAAGCCATTGTGATACCTGAAGAGAAGTAAAAAGCCACGAATATGATAATGGCAAGAATAACTGCAAAAATGAAAATGGATGTATATTGCCTTTTCATAAATGCATTTGATCCTTCTCTAATTGACCTGGATATTTCCTCAGGCTTTGCTTCTGTCACAGGAATTCTTAACAATAAGTAGCTCTGAGCTGCTGCGAATAATAGTCCAACAAGTGCTGTACCTAATACGAATATTTCCCAGTCGATTAAGTTCAAAGCCATAACTAGAGAATTTAACAACCTTTATAATATTTATCCAAGCGAATGAAGAACAATATCCATATTATGGATGATTTTTATAATAATTTGAATCGCCCTTATAAAGAATGCATTTTGAAAAGTATGTTAATAAAGAGATTAAAAATATTTAAGATTCTATTCTGATTTTGTTTCTGTCTATTTTCATTCCCCTTGGTGTCACAATTATGTATTTATTCCCCAGTACTACGACGTCTCCTCCATTATCATTAGCAGCCCTTTTTAGCTCGCTAACGATCCTCTTTAAGAGTAATTCATCTGACTGAACTGCCCCATAATCAAGAATTAAAACATCCCCATTATAGACAACCTCACTAAATTGAGGAACATCCTCGAATTTTACGATTTCTCCGATTTTAATTGCAGTTCCGGGTCCAGGTTCATCTGAAAATTGATATTCATTCAAATCTATGTACTTTCTTGAATCTCTTGGAGGCTTATCTGGCCTAATAATTGTTTTTTTCCTGAATGGCATAGGCATTTTGGTCACCTTATAAACAAATATATTACTCCCTTATTAATATTTTCATATTTTCTTCCTTAATATTTAATTTCTAAACAACGTCTTTTATGATACTGCAAAAAATGATATTAAGATTTTAAGGAAAAATATCAGAAAAATATTTTTACAACAAATGATAAGGTATTACCCGGCTTAGCTCAGTTGGTAGAGCGGTGGACTGTAGAGGGACAGCGTTTCGGCGCAACCGCCGCTATCCACAGGTCGCTGGTTCAAATCCGGCAGCCGGGATAAT
>JAGDXO010000017.1:5040-6511 GCA_023256615.1 Thermoplasmata archaeon | reverse complement strand
AAAAAATGGCAAATGTAAGTTATCTGGAAACTATTAGGTCATTAAGAAGGTCGGCTAAAACAATATGGGGGGCATTTAGAAGAAGCCCATCTGGTATGTTTGGATTGATTATAATATTGGCATTTGTTATTATGGCGATATTTGCCCCTGTGCTGAGTCCTTATACACCTCAACAGACAGCACCAGATTCAATTCAATTTATGAGTGATTCAGGTCACGTTATAGTAAATATGAACAATATTAACGAACCTACCTATTTGGTTACTCAGATTGGTGGTCGTGGTGGATCTGAAAGTACAACAGGCATCGTTGTTTATAATAATACTGGTCACGCCAGGGTTTACGATCTCGGTGTCACTGGCAACGGAAGTAAATTGCAATTAAAAATAAAGGATTACCATAATTATACAATACCGCAAGGCATAAATCAAATGTACAGTTTTATTTATGATCCTACAACAAGCATGTCGTATGTAGGATTAGCGAACCACACGGTCTACATTCTGTCAAGTTCTTTTAGCGTTACCAAATCATATAATTTAACATTCCCAATCCGGTATTTTTCAGGGATATTTGATAAATATCCATTTTCTTCATACTCACCTACAATGGGTTTCGCTGTTTCTGGCATGAATCACACATTTCTATTTATAGAGGAAGGAAACTTTTCAGCCCTTACCAATTCTGTAAAATATTATTCATTCACAATGCAATTCAATACAGCATCTAATGTTATTTCATCACCACTTCTATATCTTTATCTGTCGTCTAATCCAGAGATAATCATCCCTACCCAAGACGGAATAATGGATTTTTCAATTCTGGAAACTCCTTCAATATTTAATCTTCAACTTTCGGCAGGCAGTCTGCAATGGTCTTCAAAGCTAGAATATCCTAATGGCTCATCCTACAGTATTTTACCAACAGGAATAGCATTCCCGGATAATTCTCCTTCATTGGAATCGAATTTAGGTAAAAATATAATTATGGTGCCAACTAAGGACAGTTACATTTTAGAATATAGCAGAATCAACGGATCATTAATGTCTATGACAAAGGCAACTTTTGTTAACAATGCAGTGCTCTCTGGCCTCTATAGCGGGCAATACATAACAGGTAATATAACAATGCCAGTCTCATTCTATTCAAATGGTAAATCATATGTTACATTCTGGAATCCACTGATAAATAAATTATCATCATCAAGTTATTACGCAACTATTCCTGGAGAAATAATAGGGTCAATTCAATACATTAACGGAGCTAATGAGTTCATGGTAGCTAATCAGAATCTTGCTTATTATATCCCTGTTACAAAATCGTCTGGTAATGTAACTTATCTTCCCATGCCATCAAAATCAGGATTCTATCCGCTTTACATAGGAAACGTAATACAGGGAGGAGTAGGTGCTGTAATAGCTGGAAATTATGTTGTAACAGTAAGTGGAAATGGCTTATTCTATGAAAGTGT
>JAGDXO010000017.1:0-4940 GCA_023256615.1 Thermoplasmata archaeon | reverse complement strand
TAGCTGGAAATTATGTTGTAACAGTAAGTGGAAATGGCTTATTCTATGAAAGTGTCGTTGGATATAAAATATCCCCACTCCCTCCCGGTAATTATAAAGATCCTGCAACAGGGCAAGTATATAACTATCCCCTTGGAACGGATTATGAGGGGCATAGCATATGGGCATGGATTGTATATGGAGCAAGACTTGAGCTAACAATAGGGATAATAGCTGCAATAAGCTCAGTTTTAATCGGAGTTTTCATAGGTATACTATCCGGCTATTTCGGTGGTGTTATGGATGCTCTGATAATGAGGCTTGTGGATGTATTTTTATCTTTGCCATTCCTCATATTCGTTATTCTGCTGGTTTCACTTCTAGGGCCAAATATATGGTATGTAGTAGTAGCTATAGTGATATTCAGCTGGGCTGGAACAGCAAGAGTGGTTAGAGCAGTAACACTATCTCTCAAGGAAAGACCATATATTGATGCATCCAGAGCCCAAGGAGCCTCAAATGGAAGGATTATGACGACGCATATTCTGCCAAATGTACTTCCACTAACATTCTTCTATATGAGTACGGGAGTAGGCGGGGTTATAATAACAGAGGCGACTCTTGATTTCCTAGGATTTGGAGATCCAACTTCTGTAACTTGGGGGATGCTTCTCCAATTCTTGCAGACCACGGGTTACACACTTCTGGCTCCATGGTGGCTTGTACCACCAGGAGTTGCTATAATACTTCTATCCTTATCATTCTACTTGGTGGGAAGAGCATTTGATGAGATAGTAAATCCTAGATTAAGGAGGAGATAAACATGGCACTGCTAGAGATGAAAGATTTAACCATTTACTACAAACTTCAAAACGGATGGGTTCACGCCGTTGATGATATAAACCTAAAACTGGAAAGAGGTGAAAGAATAGGTCTTGTTGGTGAATCCGGGTGCGGAAAAACAACCCTTGCATATACGATATCATTCCTTTTGCCAAATAACGCTTATGTAAAGGAAGGGACAATAACATTCGATGAAAAAAATCTTACAGAAATAGCCGTCGATAAACAGGGCAGAATTAAAATGTTTGCAGAAGGATTAAGAGATATAAGATGGAAACAAATATCACTTATATTCCAATCTGCGATGAACTCATTCAATCCTGTTATGAGCGTTGGAGATCAAATAATAGAAGCAATTCTTGCTCATGAAAAGATTACCAAAGAAGAGGCAAGGGAAAGGGTCAAACAGTTGTATAATATAGTTGGTCTTCCAGAGGATAGAATTGATTCTTATCCTCACGAATACAGTGGTGGTATGAAACAGAGGGCATTGATCGCAATGGCAATTTCATTAAGTCCAAAATTGATTATTGCTGATGAGCCAACAACTGCTCTTGATGTGATAACCCAGGACAGAATACTTGCAGAACTTGTAAAGTTACAGCAAAAAATGAACAGTTCAATGATTGTAATTTCCCACGATATAAGTATAGTTGCTCAACTTTCAACCAGAATTGTGATCATGTATGCAGGAAAAATAGTTGAGGATGCTAGTACAAGAGAAATTTTCAAAAATGCCAAGCATCCATATACAGAGGCCCTTTTAAAAGCATACCCATCAGCAAAGGGAGAGAAAAGAAGGCTTTTATCAATACCAGGATCGCCACCTGATCTGGTGAATCCACCACAAGGGTGCAGATTCAATCCAAGATGCCCATTTGCTAAGCCAAAATGTATAGAGGAAGAGCCTAAATTGAGAGAAATATCTCCTAATCATTTCGTAGCTTGCCATTTCTCTGAAGAGATTTACGGGGTGAAGTGAAATGAGTGATGACGTTGTCCTTAAGGCCATAAATTTAAAGAAATACTACCAGATGCAGAAAAGCTGGTTATCATTTTCTAAACCGGTATACGTGAAAGCAGTGGACGGCATAGACTTCGAGCTTCATCAGAAGGAAATAATAGGTCTTGCTGGGGAATCGGGTTGTGGAAAAACGACTACTGCGAGAATGATAGTAAGACTGGAAGATCCTACTGATGGAAAAATACTGTTAAATGGTACAGATATTGCTTCCAAGAAAGGTAAAGAATTAAAAAGTATGAGAAAAGACGTCCAAATGATTTTCCAGGATCCTTACGAATCCCTGAATCCCAGGCTAACTATTTTTAAATCAGTTGCAGAACCATTAATAATTCACGAAATAGGGGAAAGTTTTGATGAACGGGTTGAATTAGTAGTCAAAGCCTTAGAAGATTCAGGATTGAAACCTGGAGAGGAGTATCTTGAAAGATTTCCACACGAACTTTCCGGAGGACAAAGACAGAGAGTTGCAATAGCCAGAGCACTTGTTGCAAATCCAAAGGTAATAGTTGCTGATGAGCCTGTTTCTATGCTTGATGTATCTATAAGAGCAGGAATAATGAATCTCCTTCTCGACATCAGGGAAAAATTCGGAGTTCCTATGATTTTTGTCACTCACGATATTGCTGTTTCAAGGTATATGAGCGATAGAATTGTGATAATGTACCTAGGCAAAATAATGGAAACTGCTGAAACGGAAGAACTTATCAAGAACCCAATGCACCCTTATACAAGGGCATTATTGGAAGCTGTACCTGTTCCAGATCCGGATATTAGAAGAGGGGAGGTAAAGATAAAGGGAGAACTTCCAAGTGCCGTGAATCTTCCACCCGGATGCAGATTTGGTCCAAGATGCCCTTATTTCGAAAAGGGGACCTGCGACACTAAGGAACCCGAGCTTAGGGAAATCTCAAAGGGTCATATGGTTGCATGTCATTTTGCAGAAAAGATCGCTTCACATGAATAGAAAATTTTTGACTGTGATAATTTATATTATTTTATTTTTATCAGTATTATCTTTGCTGCTTATGCCACTATCAACACTCTATCAAACCGAAAGGACCTCTGAGAAATGCTCTTCAGAAAAAATACCTGTTGAATCAAAAATAATCCCAACTCCTAATGGAGAAATTTTGGAATCTCAGATTTATATTTACAACAACGGGTCGCTTCCGTTACATCAAATCGGGGGGCCATCTATAATTGTATTTATTGGGATCAATAATCAAAGCATAGATAATTTTTCCTACACATCAGATCTACCACAAACAATAGAGGCACATTCAGGAGTTCTATCTTATGTCAATATATCGTTAAATTACAGAGGAAATACTTCATATTTTTTACAGGTTTACTATTATGTTGGTAACTGGAAACCCAATCCTTATCTCCAGGACTATTATTATACCAAGTTTATCTCAGAGGTGGAATTTTCGTGGCAGGCCTAAAAAGATTTGTATTTATTATCTTAGTATCTACAGTTACCACCACTTCTTATTTAATTTTAAGTCTGTATTATCTATTCCCTGATCTATTTAAATATCAATTCTTATACATAGTTTTAACTGTATTTTTAATAACTTTAGGTGGAGTGGAACTGAGTGAGCCTATAGACATTTTTATAGCAGCTATTCTATCATCAGTTGAATATTTAATAATCTTTCATTTGATGGTAGCCTATTTGATAGAACCCTACCTATATTCCGGGCCAGAAATGTATTATTTCCTTTCAAGTCTCTTCTTGCCCGCATTTTTCTATGTTTTAATATACTTATTCGTAGGGCTAATCCTTTACTCTATAGGGTATCTTATTATTAAACCTAGGGTTTCAGTCTCCTGATAGTCCTTGGGAAGGGTACCGCGTTTTTTATATGGTCAAGCCCTGCCATCCATGTTATCAACCTATCAATGCCTAACCCGAATCCTGCGTGTGGGACACTGCCATATTTTCTCAGATCTATATACCATTCGTAGTCTTCTGGATTCAATCCATTTGAAATTATTCTCTGAATAAGTTCGTCCTTACTCCAGATTCTCTCCCCACCACCTATAACTTCTCCATATCCTTCCGGTGCCAACAAATCATGACATAAAACATGGTTAGCATCATCAGGATCAGGTCTATGGTAAAATGGTTTCAAAGATGTAGGATAATTATAAACAAAAATTGGTTTATCAAATCCTTCGGTTATTTCTCTTTCCTCTTTTTCACCTAGGTCTACTATGTCTGCTAGTTCCATTCCCTTGGATCTCCCTATTTCTATTATTTTTTCATAGTTGTATCTGTAGAATGGTTTTTCAATATTCTTCAGCTTTTCTAGATCACGTCCCAGTATTGATAACTCTTCCTTATTCCTTGAAATAAGATCGTTTGCTATCCTTATAATGAGTTCTTCTTCTATATCCATCATATCCTGATTTCCTATCCAAGCTGCCTCTCCTTCAAGATGGGAGAATTCTGTTAAATGTCTCCTCGTCCTGGATTTTTCAGCTCTGAAAGAAGGTGCTATTGTATATACCCTTTCCAGTGAAAAAATGAAGGCTTCAAGATAGAATTGTGATGATTGAGTAAGATATGCCTTTTCACCAAAATAAGGAACTTCAAATAGGGTTGAACCTCCTTCTACAGCTGCTCCAACGAACATAGGGGGATGGACTTCATGATAAAAATTTTCTTTGAAAAAAGATCTGGCCGAATCATAAACAGTTTCCCTTATCTTAAGTGTCGCAGTCATCTCTCTGCTTCTAAGCCACAAATGCCTAATATCAAGAAGAAACTCATCGCTCTTATCCTTTGTTATGGGGAACTTTTCAGCGATATTATAGACTTTTAATACCTTAACATGAATTTCATAACCTGTTACGGCTTTACCTTCTTTTGCAATTATCCCTGAAACCTCTAGAGAACTTTCAATGGTCAGTTTTTTAGCACTCTCAAAGTCAGCATCACTCACCGCACCCTTTTCAACTATTGCTTGTACTATGCCGGTAGAATCCCTCATTATAATGAAAATCAATCGACCTGATTCCCTCCATCTGTATACCCACCCTTTAATTGTAACATCTTTGCCGATTAGCTCATCTTTGAGTATTTCTG
>JAGDXO010000016.1 GCA_023256615.1 Thermoplasmata archaeon | reverse complement strand
CAGCAGGAAGACCTGATTCTGTGAATGTTATACTGTAAAGTTCAATGAAGTTGGCTTCCTCTGTTACAGGACTGTTCATTGTAATGGTTGAAGAATTGTTTATTCCAGAATAACTGCCATTTCCAGTTCCTGTCCATGATTTAAATTCATAATTTGAGTTTGGAATAGCATTTATTGTTACAGTTGAGCCAGCATTGTACCAGCCACTTTGTGGTGATACATTTCCTCCATCTGACGGGTTTGATAACATTTCGAGATAATATTGCTCTGTGTATGAAACATTAACAGTAATATTGAAACCGTCAACTGTTATTGTTCCAGAGGATAATGATGAAATATACCTTATTCCAGTAGAACCTGAGATTATTGTCTCTATGGAATAGGAATAAGTTTCATTCGGTTCCTGTAATATTATGGTGCTGTTTGTTGAGGATTTTGTTATATTGCCAAGATTTAAAGACCATTGTGTTCCTGACGGAAGACCAGCTTCATTGAATTTTATCGTATAAATCTCAACAAAGTTTGCTATTTCTGTAATTGGTCCATTAATCGTGATGATTGCGGAATTATTCACGCCTGAATAACTTCCATTACCTGTTCCTGACCAATATAAGAACTCGTAATTTGGATTTGGAAATGCCTTTATAAACAAAATTGACGATGCGTTATACCAACCACCTGAAGGATAAACAGTACCTCTATCTAATGGATTTGATGTAATGTTAAAATAATACTGTTTTTGATATTCGATTATTATTGTAACATTTGTTCCGTTTACTTTTAAAGTTCCTGATGGCTGTAATGTTATAAACCTATATGTGTCTCCTATATACACTGGATTTTCTAAAGTATATGAATAGGTCCCATTTGGCTCAATAAAATTTATTGTTTTATTTGTTGAGTTAAAAGATTGACCATTTGTAAGGCTGATATACCAAATAGTTCCTGGCGGTAAGCCATTCTCTATCACGCTTATGTAATAACAAGACTCAAAATACGCAATTTCGATTATCGGTCCATTTATGGTAATGACAGCAGGATTATTAGTTCCTGTATAACTGCCATTTCCATATCCAATCCATTCATTGAATTTATTCCCAGTATAAGGGTATGCATTAATTTTAAGTTCATATCCTTTGATATACCAGCCACTCGTTGGAGATAAATTTCCCCCGTTAAATGGTTCACTACTGATATTCAGTAAAAATTCTTCATTGAATACTATTATTATGGTTATGTTAGACCCATCCACCGTAATAAAAGAATAGTTATTAAAAGCTGAAAATCTTTCATTTTCACCTTTATATATTGAAGGTATAAACAAATTGTATATACCATTTGAAATATTTATGCTAATTGATTTAGTGAAGGAACTATAAGTTAAATTGTCCAACTCAATATTCCATTCTGTCCCATTTTGTAATCCTCTCTCAATAAAGCTAATAGTATAATTCGTCTGATTATTCGTTACAACTATTCCCCATGGATTTGAAACGTTTAAACTTCCTGCAGGGCTAAATGTTCTCGTATCAATGATTGTAATATTATTTGAAAGAGAGTTTGTAACATACACATAATTAGAGTTTTGAGATACAGCTATGCCAAGTGGATCTAATCCTACGGGAATTGTTTCAATAACCTTCATAATTGTCAAATTGATGACAGAAACATAACCGTCAAGATTTGCCACGTAAAGATCAGATCCATCTGGCGATATTGCCATTGATGTTGGATTTTGACCCACGGTCACCCACCCTAAGATTTTAAGAGATGATGCGTTTATAATCGTTACATTTCCTGATCCCCAGTTTCCAACAAATAGCATATTTCCATAAGAGACAATAGGAATTGGATAGAGTCCAACATCGATACTTCCTGTAACTTCATTATTTGAAAGATTTATGACAGATACGTTTCCGTCTAATTCATTTGTCACAAATGCTTCCCCAAGTGAAGGCATTACAGCGATACAATATGGGTTCTGTCCTACAGATATATTCCTTATTAATTTGCTTGAAAATAAATTAATTACAGAAACTGAAGCTGAACCCCAATTAACCACATATAGATATCCAGCATAAATAGCCATTCCATATGGTTCTATACCTGTCTTTATGATATTCTGAGAATTATTGAAAGTATTGAATTCCGTAATATCATTAGAACCCCAGTCAGAAGTGAAAATTAGATTGCCATTCGAGATAATTTCTTGAGGATAAATGCCTCCAAGAGTTATGTTTACCTTATCATAATCTGTCATATTAATCTCGGTGAGATTATTAGTTGTTGTATCTGCAACAAAAATTTTACTTCCATTTAAGGCAAGCCCTTCTGGATCACCGCCGACATTTATTTCTTTGGTTACGGATAGATTATTCATATTTATTATTGCCACTTTATCTGCCACACTCAATGATGTTATCAATTTGTTTCCATCTTGTAAGAATGAGGTCGGATATCCTTGAACTGTGATATTTCCTAGATACTTAAGTGATGATGAATTTATTATCGCTATTTTATCCGAGGCATAACTTACAAGCAATTCTTTTCTAATATCATACCCACCTAAATAATAAGGACTCGGAATATTCAATCTTTTTATTATTTTGAAATTACTTGAATTAAATATAACTAACTGATTTTGACCTATATCTGAAACTGCTATTATATTAGTACCAAAATATACTCCGAATGGTTGCGCTGGATTTATTGATGATCCTAATCCTGGATATAATGTATCTATCAAAGATAAGGACGTTCTGTTAATAATTGACACTGAGTTTGATCCATAATTTGTTACTGCAATCATGGAACCATCGGGGCTAATTGATAGCAAAGTAGGTTGCGAACCTAAAGTGATATTGCCAGTATATTTTTGGCTCGAAGTATTGAATACAGATAGAATATTTGATCCCTGGATGGCTATATACAAATTACTCCCGTAAGATTCAATGCCCAGTGGTTCTATTCCTGTTGGAATAATCCTCAAAATTTTCTGATTTGAGGCATTTAATTCTTCAATTACATTTGATCCTGAACCTGCTATATAAATATCACCTTTCGAATAAGCTAAATATTCCGGATATGATGCTCCTATGGAATCAGACCAGTTCGATCTTCCATAATTATTTATGAAGTTTATTCTATCGAAAAGCTGAGATGCTACATATAAGGAATATTTACCCGGATTCTCGGGGAAAAAAGTAAAGTTGATCGATAAATTTAATCCCCTCGCCATTATTTTAAATTGCTTATAATACCATGAAGCCTGATAATTTAATAAAGGCATTGTGGTATAGAAATATGACCCATTTGGCTCCGTTACATTGATCGTATTATTATATGACTGGATTATTTCATAACCTATATTTAATCCCCACAGGGTTCCTGTGGGAAGCCCATTTTCCTTTAATGATACTACATACCCTCTAATTAAAGATATTCCCATGGCATATGGATTTAGACCAGTATTTATAGTACCTACAACATTTAAGGTTGTAGAATTATAAATTTCAATAACATTCAATCCAGAAAATGACACATATATTTTACTGTCATAGAACTCAACAGCATTTGATGCAGGTGGAATATACACTTCCCTTATCAGTTTAAACGTGTTTGTTGAAATTACAGATAAATTACCATAGAAGGAACTTATAACGTATATCTGGGAATTGTTAGAATTTATTGAGATCCCATCTGGATAGCTGCCAACCTTCAAAGAGCTGACAACTGATAAGCTGGAAGCACTCAGAGATAGGAGTTCATTACCTGAGTCTGTTACGTAAATGTAGTTATTTACAGGATCGTAGATTAACGCCGTAGGGTCATAATTGATGAAAATATTCTTCAATAAAACTCCTGTTTGATTTAGAACCGAAATTTCACCATTTCCAGAATCAGCAACGAATATATCGCCATCGCTTGCTTCCGCCAATTCAGTTGGGGTATTCCCTACGTTAATACTCTTTACTACTTTTCCTTGAGATATGTTGATTACTGATACATTGGATGAAGCTGAATTTGCAACAAAAAGCCAGCTTCCATTTAATGAAAAGACTGAGCCACTTGGATATTTACTTGTATTTACAGATTTTATAAATGTCCCATTGCCTGCATTGAGAAAATAAATACTATTACTTCCCGAGTTGGATATTGCTATTAGGTTAGCGTTAGGGGATACTGATATTGCATCAGGATATAGCCCTACATTGACATCCCCCATTATCATATCGGTCCTTGGATCAATAATCGTTAAATTGTTGGACTCATAATTTACTGAGTACATTACGGGAACTGAAAGTTGGTTATATATTTGTGAATTATTAGATGATAATTGTGAGTAAACATTTCCTGAAGCGCTGGAAATATTCAATCCGGATAAAGCAAGCAGCATGATTAAAGTGAGAACTAAAATTATAGTTGCTTTACTTTTCATAATAATAAATGATTTAATTATATTTATTTTTCCTTCCACTCTATGGCAGAAATAAACCGTTAGAAAATTAACTGATTTTTTGCAAATAGAGATTGTATAGAACGAAGCATGCAAACATTTAAGTATGTTAGTGTTACATACTGCTAACATGGTAATCTATCCTAAAAAGAAAAAAACAAAATCTGGAAAGGAATATTATGAACTGTAGGATGTTAGAAGAGTTAATGGCAAGGTTGTTGCCAAGTATAAGGGATACATTGGCAAAACACCCAATGCTAAGGCAGAGATTTCTGGAAAGGACTTATATCCATATATTGAAAGGCTTCTAAAAATAGGCATAACAGATGATCAGTTAAGAGATATCTTGTTTATGATGGGCATAAAAGTAGATGTATGGCCTATTGTTAGGATCATAATGGAACACGACAGAAAACTTGGCAAGATCACTGTGAAGCTAAAATGATGGAACTGAAATTCGCTTCAGAGATTAAGAAATGTCCCGTATGTGGTGAGAAGCTTAAATATTATAAAACTGTAAAAAGAATTGTAAAATCCGTAAATTTTAGCTCTTTTATAGCGTCGGAAAAGATCATGCAATGTAATAATGGTCATGAAAGAATGATATTCAGGTCAGAAACACTATCTTCCATAATAGCCCCATATTGCAAATATACAAATGATGTATTGAGGGAATCAGCATATCTTAGATACATAGAAGGCAAAAGCTGTTCAGAAATAGCAACAATGTTGGCAATCGGCATATCTGAGAGGCAGGTAGCCAATCTCAGCAATATGGCACTCGAGATTTTTGCAAAAATACATGAGGAGAATTCTGACAAGATCAGGAATGCGATGAAGCTCATATATGCTCCAGATAGATGGCACCGTTGATTCAGAATATTCAATGATTGCAGCAGTAAGGGACACAATCTCAGATTTTGTGCTTTATGTCAAGAAATGCAGAGCTGAATCATATGAGGAAATAAAAAACATATTGAAAGAAGTAAAAGATCGTTTTGGCATGCCAGAAGGAATAATAAGTGATATGCGGGCAGGCATACTTTTAGCTTTGAATGATATATTTCCAAAAGTGCCGAAGAGAATATGCCTGATGCATTTCCTTCGGGATCTAGGAAAAGAGCTGATGTACGATTACAATAAAGGCCTGGATATTGCAATAAACAGGCAGAGGATAAAGGCACCTTTAAAGGCTCTACTAAAATCCCTGCCGGAATACAATGTGAGAACGCTATATGAGATATAGCATGGTTTTTGCACTAGCAGGGTAACTTTAGAGCAAATGAGCATAAAGAGAATACTTGAGGTGTTATTTAACAGCAATGGAAGCAGTGGCTATAGTTTTCCATTCTCGTTGAAACCTCTAAATTTCTATTATGTTTGCAAGGAGGCAGAAAATAAGATTCAGAATCTCTATTTGAGAGTTCATGAATCAAGCTCAAAGGAAATAATCGATGAAATAATGGGCTTGATAAAAAAGGTGACAGATAATGAAAACATTAAAGACCTGGCAAATAAGCTATCAGATATAAACAGATTGTTTCAGAAGCTTAGATTCTCATTCAATATTCCAGAGAAGGGAAAACTGTCAGATAAATTAAGCGAAGATAGCCAAGCACAAAACAACTGCAAGATTCTGATAGGCGAGATGGAGGTATATATACACGAGAACATAGCAGATCACATCTTTCAAGCAATAAAGCTAATCATAGGTAGGTGTAAAGAACGAGAGAATATGTTATTTGCAAATAACAATGACCAGACAGTACCAAGGACGAATAATGGGATAGAACAATTTTTCAGGAAGATAAGGAGGAATGTAAGGAAGAGGTACGGTAATATGGCGACAGGGAAAGTGCTGTCAGAAAAAGGTACATTAATGGCACTGTACCAGAATATGGGCAATCAAAAATACATTGCCACGGTATTTGGTACAGAAAGTATTACTGCATACTTTAACAAATATAGAAATCAGTTAAGGAAAAAGGGGATATCCAAGAAGAAAATAGTAGAACTGGTTGAACGGGGGATGGAAATGTTGCTCAATGATACAATTTCAGATACTCCGTATACAGAAGAGGTTATGAATATGGCATATCTATCAATAAAGAATAATAAAAATATTGGCTAGAATTGATTTAACGGTTTATTTCCGCCATAG
>JAGDXO010000006.1 GCA_023256615.1 Thermoplasmata archaeon | reverse complement strand
TCCTTAATAGTTAGATGTTTCGTCTGTCCATTCGTTAATGAATATCAGCATTAATGTCATTGAAAATAGAAAGTGGTCAGAGATTAAATAAAATAAAGAAAATATATATTTTAAAATGTATTTACTTAGCTATGAAAGTGGAAAAAATAATGAACAGGAATTATAAGACTGTTGATGAAGACGAATCAGTATTCAACGCAGTTAAGATTATGAATGAAAACAAGATCTATGGTCTAGTTGTACAAGATAAAGAAGGCAGGGATGTTGGACTACTTAGCGAGAGGAGCATCATCAAAAGATTCATCCCCAGAAACAAAAAACCCGATGAAGTACCTGTAAAATTTGTAATGAGGGAGCCTATGCCAAAGATTACAATAAATTCTGATGTCAGGGATGCTGCAACATACCTTAGTAATAATGGACTGGAAAGGTGCGCAGTGGTTGATGATTCAGGAAGGGTGGCTGGAATTATTACTCTCACAGATATTTCAAGGTATCTCTCTAAGGAAAGCATAATAGATGTACTATTTTCGCACAGGACAAAGGAATATGTTCATCTGTGCCCAAAATGTGGAATAGGTACACTAGAACCTATTTATAATGAAAAAGGAGAGATTAAAGTATTCAGATGTTCCAATCCATCCTGCTTTTATGAAGAATAGGATTAGTTGCTCAATATTTTTTAGTTCGTATTTTATTTCTCTTGTTGAAAAAGATATATCCATTATTTGTCGCAAGCACATCGTTCTTTTTAAGCTACTACTCCAGATTATCCTGGAGTATACTCTCAGTTTATATGCCCTTTAGGCCTACGGTCCAGGAAGAGGCATTAGCGTTTTCCATATTCTTTGCAGGATATGTAGCTGTTCAAATTCCTGCGGGTCTGTTATCGGATAAATATTCTGGGGGTAGTATAATATTTCTTTCGCTCCTTGGCTTAGCTGTGGGTTCTGTCCTTTCTGCTTTTTCTAAATCAATTTCACAGGAATATGTAGCAAGTTTGTTCATGGGTATAGCTGCAGGATGGATTTACCCTGCTTCAATTAATATAATGAACCATTATTATAAAGAGGAGAGAGCTATCTATATTGGGTACTACAGCATTTCATGGCCTTTGGCAATAATAGTTAGTGGTGCTCTGCTACCTACAATTTCTATAAGGGTTGGATGGCAATGGGGATACTATTCCTCTGCACTTCTTTCAATACTTATTGCATTTATGGCCATTCCGCTTAGAACCCAAGGAAAACCAAGGAAAATAGATTTAGTTGTTTTAAGGGAAAAGAACGTGATTTTTCTATCATTGGGAGGTATGATTTTCTTCTTGACTTATTGGTCAATTACCCTCTATGCATTCAAATATTTCCTTTCCGTAGGCATCAGTCCATTAATAGCAGGAATTATTTTTTCCACAATGGCCATTTCTGGCCTCTTTTCCTCCCCTTTATCTGGATATATAGTCAATGGAATGGGATTGAAAAAGGCTATGGTCTCCTCAATTATATTTTATGGATTCCTTGTGTTAGTATTCTCTCTAGTAAGGAATTCGGTGGCATTAATCACGGTTGCATTGTTAATGGGATTCTTTAGATTTTTGATTACTCCAGGTAATTCAAACCTCATCATAGAAATAGGGAAGGAAAGATCAGCGAGTGTATCGGGTATTTCTAATATGTTCTGGCAATCTAGTGGCATAATTGGACCAATATTATCCTCTGCAATCATACTATTGTTTGGCTTCAGATTACTCTGGGTAATACTCTCAGCCATAACATTTATTGCTGCTTATGTCTACCAGTCAATCTCCCTGAGGGAATAATGGATTTATTGATCGTGTTTGAAGGACATTTTACATAATATTATTCTAATCTTGTCTAAACATTATTTATTATATTGGAAAACTATCATCTAAAATTTTTAAAAATTAATTTGATATATTTATAATAAATAAAAAGAAAGTTGTTATCTTAAAATCCTGGAAAAAATCCTCAAGATTGTAGCTTTGATCCTACAGTACACCAAACCATTCTTACAAAATTTTCTACAGATTTTGATAAAGATGTATAACTTATGAATCCATGGATCATTCCAAGGGCTCTTATACCGGTAACTTCAACTCCGGCATCATGCAGTTTTGAAACATATGATTCGCCCTGATCCCTTAATGGATCGTATTCTGCTGTAATCACTATGGCCTCCGGTAGACCTTCAGGATTTGGATAAAGCAAGGGTGAAAAGTAAGGATTAAAAACGTCATGAATATCGTTCATATAGGAATGAGCAAAAAAATCCATATATTTTTTAGTCAAAAGATGATTTTCACTAAATTCGCGATATGATTCAGATGCTAAGTCAGGACCAAGAACTGGGTAGAAGAGAACTTGCATTGCTGGCATGGGCTTGCTATTATCCTTAAGCTTTAGTAAAGCTGCTGCGGCTAAATTCCCCCCTGCGCTGTCCCCAGAAATTACTATCTTTTCTTTACTTATTCCTAGTTCCCTGTAATTGGAGTATGCCCAAAGGAATGATTCATACGCATCATCGATTGCCGCTGGAAATTTATGTTCCGGAGCTAGTCTGTAATCAATAGAGAGGACATTGGATTTAGAAAAATTTGCTATTTCCCTTGCCACAGGATCTGACAGTTCTAAGTTTCCGAAAACAAAACCTCCTCCGTGAAGATATATTATCAGACTATCAGATTTTTCATCTATGCGATAAAATCTCATTTTTATTGATTTTTCATCATTCTTCAAGTAATAATCACTAATTGAATATACGGGCTTTGTTTCTGTCTGACCCAGATTCTGGTTTTCCATCCTTCTTAATTCCTCTATACTAATCTTATTGAAATCTGGAAGATTTATAGAATTCATGAATTCGAGAATCCTTTTCATCGACGGATTAAGAGTCATTACTCAAGAATGGAGATTAGCTTAAAAAAATTTCCAAGTTTAATGGCAGGATTACAAAATAATGACGTTAACATACCACATAAATGTATTATTGCTGTTTTTCATCTAGAATCGTTGCGTCCAACGAAACGATACCTAATCCTTCTAACTACAAGTTTGGGGGCCTTTTTAGCCCCCTTTACATCAAGTGCATTGAGCTTTGCAGTTCCAGAAATCGGGTATGCGCTTAAGGCAAACTTTTATCAGATTATATGGGTCCCTCAGAGTTTTCTAATAGCCCTTGCATCGGTGATACTTTTGATGGGGAGGCTCTCAGATTCAGTTGGTAGGGTAAGGGTGTATAGATATGGATTTGTTTTCTTCATACTTGGAATTATTTTGGCAGCTTTTTCATTAAATATTTTTATTCTTTCAGCATCACTTTTCATTGCAGGTATTGGGGCAGCTATACTCGGGGCAAATTCAACTGCAATTATTTCGCAAGTGTTTGAGGATAGAGGAAGAGGTCGTGCTTTAGGGATCAATGTCATGTCTGTATATCTTGGTCTTACACTTGCCCCCGTTTTAAGTGGCCTCCTTATAATGATTGCAGGATGGAGATCCATACTTTATTTCACACTCCCAGTTTCAATCACTGGACTTATAATTTCTTTGATTACTTTGAAAGGATTGGAAACAGTAAAAAAGGAAGAAAAATTGGACTTAGTTGGCGGGATGCTCTTTGCAACTTTCATATTCTCAATTGTTATTTTTCTTACTGTGGGAGAAATATATGGATGGTCTCAAGCCATTTCCATAGCCTTAATAGCAATTATTCTCCTAATTTCATTTTTCCTCAGGGAAAGAGCTGTTGCGAATCCACTGATGGACATGAAGCTTTTAACACACAACAGAACATTCCTTGCATCGAACATGACTGCATTCTTCAATTACATGAGTACATTTTCCATAGTTTTTGTTTTTTCAATATATCTCCAGGTAATTGATCATTATTCTTCTGGCTTATCTGGAATATTATTAATATCAGAACCAATATTTATGGTTATTTTCTCTCCTGTTAGCGGCATCCTTTCTGATAAATATGGTTCAAGAGAGATAGCAGCCATAGGTATGGGTTTAATTGGCCTAACTTTCATATTTCTCTATTTTATTACTATAAAAAGCATTATAGAAATCGTTGTTCCACTCTCTGTGATAGGAATAGGATTCGGACTCTTTTCAGCTGCGAATACCAGTTCGGTAATGGGCTCAGTGAATAACAAGCAATATGGAACAGCCTCAGGAACATTGGGCACCATGAGATTTACAGGACAGCTGATAAGTGTTGCAATAGCAGGGACGATACTTTCTACAAGCATCTCCAAAAAGGTGATACTTGGAATCTTTAATGGAATTGAGCCTATTTCGGAAATTTCACTTGGAAAAGATTTTCAGGCTGCTTTTAGAATTATTATGCTCATATCTGGGATTATCAGTTTGATTGGTGTATATACCTCGCTTATGAAAGATAAGAGAAAATAAAAATAATCATTTCCTGTGGGCGAAAAGATAAACAGCAATAAAAAACAGTGCGAATAATGGTATTAATATTAGATCAGTGATATTATAGAATGCTTCTGCGAACCAGAATGAAGAGAAAGATAGAAGCAATGCAGAAACTGCAACCTTCATGTTTGCCTGTTTTATCTTCCTGACCTGTGATTTCAGCAATGCAGTACCTATAACTACTATGATCAATCCTGCCACTAGGCCGAGGAATGTGGAATTGTAATCTATAGGTATCAAAGCAACTATAACAATGGCTGCTTCAAATGCTTCAACCGCCCCAACTGAGAAACCCGTGTAGAATAATCCCTTTTCCATTTTTTCCTCTTCATTCCCTCCCTTCTTTCTGCTTTTTACAACAGCCCTCCTTGCGCTTCTGGCCAATCTCAATCCAAAATACAGCAGGAGGAAACCCGCGACAAGCCTTATGAGAAGAATTGGTAAAAGAGCAATTTCTTTCCCTACTATGAAAGTTATTACAAGAACTACTGCAATTCCTAGAGCAACATAAAGGAAGGCCTTTGAACCACCCTCAGCGTAAAGAGCGAGGGCGACAGCAGCCGCTTCAGATATTTCAAGAAGCGTTATTCCCATAGCAGCGAGAAATATAGCAGGATCAATCATATGGGATAATATAGAGAATGTATAAAAAATGTACCGATATTATTATATTATGATGAAATATCAGCATTAGTTGAATAGAGCTGGTCGTGGATATATTGAACTGATAAGTGTATCTATAATATGGGGCTTAACCTATACCGTTCTTAAATACAGTCTTGAGTCCCTGACTCCAGTAAATATTGCATTTTTCAGATTTCTAATAGCATCTCTGTTCTTCATCCCTGTTGTACTGATAATTAAAGACCACTATTCAAAAAAAGAATATTTGTCATTGATAGTTCTTGCCCTCAGTGGGATCCTGATGTATCAGCTATTCTTCATATTCGGTGAAAAAGGGATGTCAGCAGGAAATGCAAGCTTCATAGTATCAATGGAGCCGATATTCATCACAATTTTAAGCATTGCAACAAGGGAAGATAAATTTTCTTGGATTTACCTGATAGGCCTGTTAATTTCAACAGCTGGTTTACTGGTTCTTCTGCAACCAGGTAGCCTGACAGGTTATGAGATCATTTCAGCTATTTTCATCCTGATTGCCGCATTTGCGTGGGGGATTTATACAGTAGTAGGGAGAAATTTACTTGCAAATCACAATCCACTGAATGTAACAGCAATCGTGACATTCATAGGAACTGTGATGCTCTTTCCTGCTGCAGGCTTCAGTTCCATAAATACTCTCATGCATCTCAGTAACGGGTCACTCATCGCTATATTGTTCATGGGAATAGCTGCCACCTTTTTGGGGTATATTCTATGGTTCGATGGACTGAAGTATGTCAAACCGACTGTTGCGGGAGCCACTCTTTATATCACACCATTTATAACAGCAATCACAGCAGTGTTCATAATTTCAGAGCCAATAGGATATAACACAATAATCGGAGGGACAATGATTCTCGCAGGTGTTGGAATAAGCAGTTATAATAGAAAGGGTTGATGAATTACTCCATACAGCAACTCATCTTGCTAATATCCCTCTTGAATGCTTGTGCCGCAATTTTTATAATTTCAGAGTGACTCGGAAATATATGAGTGGAATCTATAATGTCATCCACAGTAAGACCAAACCTTATGGCATAAACTCCCTCCACTATGAAATCTGCAGCCTCCGGCGAGATTACCTCTACACCCATTATTTTCCTGTTGTTCCTATCAACAAGCAACTTGGCAAATCCATACATGTTTCCGGAAATTGAATTTCTTACTGCATTTGAAGCATCTATGACCCTTCTATCAAATATTAATCCTCTCTGAATTGCCTCATTTTCTGCTATGCCAACTCCTGCAATATTTGGAACGGTGAATATAGCCCAAGGTATAGTGCTAAAATCTATTTCATTTCCGTATCCAAAAATATTTTCTACTGCTATAACACCTTCCCTTGCTGAAAGCGTTTCAAGTTTCAATTTTCCGGAAACGCAATCACCAGCAGCAAATATACCTTCAGCAGATGTTTTCATTTTATTGTCCGTCAAAATGAAACCGTTATTATCCGTAATGACTCCAGCGGCTTGGAGATTAAGGCTAGCTGTGTTCGGATACCTCCCAGTAGCTAAGAGAATTTCATCAAAACATTCTTTATTATTGCCAAAAAATATGCACTTGGAATTTTCTGAAATTATGCGATTTATTTTGGTACTTGTAAGAATTTTTATACCATCATTTTCCATAATATTCCTCGCTGTCGATTGCACCTCTTTGCTGTATCCTGGAAGAATTTCATCTGCTATTTCAAAAATGGTTACCTCTGTCCCAAATCTGCGCATTGCCTGACCTATTTCAAGGCCTATGGGACCACCTCCAATTATAGCTAACCTTTCTGGAAGCTCCTCTGTATTCCAGAAATTCTCGGAAGTTCTAACATAATCAGGATTTATAAATTGAGGGATGGAAGGTGAAGATCCAGTCGAAATGATTATGTAGGAACCTTTTAGCACCTGAGTTTTGCCTCCATTTTCCACCTTTACACTTTTACTGTCCAGGAAAGAGGCATTCCCATTGAAGAGATCCACGTTCTTATAATTCCTGATCACATCTTCGTATTTTCCAATTCTGGATTTATATACGGTCTCTCTCAGCTCTTTCATCACTTCTGAAAAAAGTTCTGCTCTGGATACCCCATTTCGTTCATGGAGAATATCATTTACTCTCAAGGATTTTTCGATCAGGAATTTGGATGGGACGCATCCCACATTCACACATGTCCCACCCATGTTGCCTTTCCCTATCAGTGCTATCCTCATCTCTCCACTAGATATTTCAGATGCCTTGATAGCTGCGGAGAAACCTGAGGCCCCCCATCCTATTATAATGAGGTCATATTCCATTGTCTATTCCTTCCTTATTATTGCTTTGTATTTTGAATCAGATGAGAAAATCCTGTTTTTAAGTATATCCTCTGGTTTGATGATGTCTGCATCTATTGTTGCAATTCCTGCCTTTTCTTCGTAAGAAACTTTAGCATCAATGATTCCGTTTTGCGTTAGAAGGTTTTTCTCAATTGTTACTGCACAATCATCACAGCTCATTCCATATATTTTCAATTTAATTTCTTTTTTATTCATAATATGGTAATAAAATATTATATTTAAATAAAAAAGTAAAGAAAAGTTTACCTCATTGTCTTATCTCGCTTTCTGAAAGCACATATGTTATTACGATTACAACGACAGTCACAATAAACAGAGCTATGAAATTATTCAATACTGTTGATAATTGAGATGCATTTAGTGAACCGTTGATTATTACTGTCCTCATAATTGTAGCTGACCAGGAGACGGGATTATACTGCGCTATATCCGCCAGCCAGGGTGCCATAAGCTGTTTAGGGAAGAGAGCGAAACTTGCAAACATCAGAGGCAAATTCACCAAGTTTACAATGCCCATTATTGTTTCCTGTCTGGTCACCCTTATGGCTATGACGGAAAATATGCTTGAGAATAATGTGCTCACAAGAGTTACTGTAACAATTATCAGTATTACATCGAACGCTGAAAATGAACTGGCTATCTCAAGACCATTTGGAATGAGTAAAGCTGCTATGAACAATATCAGAATCTGAACTAAAATTCTGATTGTGGCTGAGATTATTTTTGAAAACACTATGGAACTTCTATGTATTGGGGAGGAGAGGAATCTTCCTAGTGTTCCAAGCCTCCTATCCCATATTATATTCATTCCAGAAAACATACCGGTGAATAATGCAGTTGTGGTTGCAACACCACCTATTATGAATGTGATATAATTGGGGGCTCCCTGTAAAATCAACCTTCCAGCTGCCCCAAATCCCCTTGTAATGTCGAAAGCGCTTCCGAAGAGAGCTATCCAGAAAAATGGTTGGAGTAAACCTACGATGAAAAAAGTCGGATTCCTGTACCATTTCTTGATCTCCCTAGATGTAAGAGGCAATAATCCGCTCATCGTCTCAGCCTCCTCAGATTCATCATCATCTTTCTTGAATCCCCTTCCCCCTCTTCTTCCGGCAGGGCCCTGCCCACATAATCCATGAAAACAGTATCCAGTGAGGGTTTATCTACCTGATACCTGAGAGGTTCAATTCCATTCCTCTTCAATGGCTCTATTATTTCTGGAAGCACGACTTCGGATGATTTTACCTTGAATCTCGCCGTTTTCTCTGTTACTTTCGTAGGTTGAAAATTTGAAAGTATTTCCAAACTTTTATTCATGTCCTCTGCACTCCTGAACGACATTGTAAGTATGTCACCTCCAACATTATTTTTCAATTCGGCTGGAGTTCCTGACACTATGAGCTTCCCCCTGTTTATTATTGAGAGTTTATCTGAAAGCGCATCTACCTCCTCAAGGTAATGACTTGTTAGAATGATGGTGATATTTTTGGTCTCCTGGATGTTCTTTATGTAATCCCACATGAGAGACCTTGTCTGAACGTCCAGTCCAAGGGTAGGCTCATCAAGGAATAGAATTTTTGGTTCGTGTACAAGGCCTGCAATCAGCTCAAGTCTCTTTCTCATCCCTCCCGAATACTGGCCGACGAGTCTCTTTGCAGCATCCTGGAGATCAACTAGCTTCAACAGTCTATCAATATTTTCCCTTGCCTTGGCTGTAGGAACATCATAGAATTTAGCTACCATCATAAGGTTTTCAATACCCTTTAGATCTTCATCTGTTGTAAGATCCTGAGGGACAAGGCCTATTATTCTCCTAACCTCCATAGATTGCTTAATTATGTCAAGTCCTGCTACCCTGGCAGTTCCTGAGGTTGGTTTTATCACTGTAGTCAGCATTTTAATAGTGGTTGATTTCCCGGCCCCATTTGGACCCAGAAGTCCATATATGGATCCTTCCTCTATCTGGAGATTTAAATTGTCAACTGCTCTTATATTTCCCTTGTATATCTTTGTAAGATTTTCAGTTTCTATGATATTCATTTCGAACCCTTCCTCTGATCTGAAATTTTGATGAACTTTTCTCCTATGCTCCTGATTCTTTCAATGTATGGAGTTAAATCTTCTTCCACATCCATGAGATAATCTGTACAGCTTTCGGCCTCATCCAGACATGTATCAATATTGCTTGATTTATTTTTAGGAGTATTTCCCCTGTTTATTCCGAGTAGGTCCATTCCCTTATCAGTCAGCTCGTAACTCCCATCCTCATTCTTTTTGATCAATCCTTCTTCTGAGAGACTTTTCAGAGTAGGGTATATTGAACCCGGACTTGGCTTCCAGAAACCCATGCTCCTTTTTTCCATCTCTTCCATTATATCAATACCCCTTTTCTTCTCGTTAGCAAGTATCCATAGGATATAATATCTTAAGCTGCCGTGTCGTTTAAACATCTGCCCAAAATTGTGAAAATCTGTCATATTCATTTCGCCTTTTATCGGTTTCGATATCGAATCCGATATTATAAGTTTTACTTATAAAACATCCTGATCATCTAATCCCTTTTCCATATTATTTATCTCAATGCTTCTTGAACAAACGCAATAATAAATGGGAATACAGGTAAATACCTATTTTGCATTAAAGAAACATGAGGGAGATTATTGAAGTTGAGGGTCTGCCAAAAGCAGGACCCTATTCGCTGGCTGTAAAATATGATAATATAGTATTTCTATCAGGTCAGACTGGTGATGGAAATAGCTTTGCAGAACAGTTCAGGAATGCTATGGAAAAGATTTCAAAAATACTGTCCAAGGCAGGAAGCGGGCTGGAAAATGTTCTTAAGGTTACGGTCTATTTAACAAATGGTTCAAATTTTCCAGAAATGAATTCATTGTATGGGGAATATTTCAAGTCTAATTTTCCTGCAAGAACAACTGTTGTGGTCTCTTTTCCTAATAACAAACTAATGGTGGAAGTTGATGTGATAGCCTTCTCCAATAAAAAATGAGCTATGATAATCAACGTTAAGGTGAAAGAGGGAAATAAACCTATTGAACAGAAAGATGGTTATTTAATTGTATATACGAATGAACCACGGGAAGAAAATAAAGCAAATAAGGATATAATCAAACAACTAGCCAAGTTCTATAAAAAAGATTTCAGGGAGATAAGAATAATTAGGGGAGGGAGGTCCCGAGATAAAGTTATAGAAATTTATTGATGTTTCATTTTTGAAAAATCATTATGTATTCGTGCTTAAATACATAATAACCACCTACAAGAGCCCTGTAGCGCCATAATTCATCCTGTCCGTTTTTACCCCTGGTGAATTCGAAATTTTTAACCACTATACTTTTCAACCTGAATCCAGTCTTGAGGAAAACGTCCATTGTCCTGAAACCTAAGGGGAAGAGTTGACCCATTTCATATTTATCTCCTATTACAAGTGCAAGATACCCGTTCCTTTTCAATATAGATAGCATGATTGAAGATAATTTCTCCATCCTCATCAAAAATTCGTCCAAATTTGGTGCATTTGAGAAATCTTGTGGGTTATCTGAAAATTTTATAATATTGTGATATGGCGGATGAACAATAGCAAGATCGAAATTATCAATCCCCAGTCTTTCCATTAACCCTTTATAGTCCAAGCGCAGGGAATCACCAGTTATTATTTCATAATGGAATTCTTTATTGTCCATGACTTTTTGGATATGTTCCAACGATCTCTTAACAATATCACCATTAATTTCAATTCCTACTGCATTTCTCCCCAGTCTCATTGCTTCGATGATGGTTGTTCCGCTCCCTGAGAATGGATCAATTATCCAATCATATTTCTTTGAGTACCTTAACAAAATTTGCCTCGGGATCTGAGGAATAAAATTACCCCAGTACCATCCAAGATGTCCTCCGCCTCTTTCCCTTCTAGGGATTACCCAGAGGCTGTCTGTAATGATCTCATCATATTCCTGCCACCTGTTAAGATTTATATCATTTATGCCGTTAGTTTTGATCTCACTAATAGATTTCCTCGCTGACTTGAGATAGTACCTCTTTCTTTCCACTGTTCTTGCCTCTTCTATTTTTTTGATCATTTTTTTCAAGAATGCTATATCATTATGATTTACCATTTCCAAAATATTACCTCTTTCCTGAGATAAGGATTCGAGATAGCGTTTTAAGGAAGCAATATTTTCGTTAAAATGAGAATCATCAGAATCAATTATGGTATCTATTAAATTTACAATCTCGTAATTTCCCTTAATTACTTTTTTCTCCACCATAGTTTATAACTGATAAATTAAAAAATTATCCTAGTCAAATTTTCATAAAGAATTAGGGAAATATTTTCTAAGAGTTTTATATGATCATTCAATGGAAAGACCGAGCTGGGATGAATATTTTATGAGAATGGCGTATATGGCAGCTACGAGATCGACCTGCACCAGGAGAAAAGTGGGTGCAGTAATTGTGAAAGATAAGAGAATAATTTCAACAGGATATAATGGCCCGCCAACTGGGTCCCTTCACTGTGACGAGACAGGCTGTCTTCGAGAACAGCTTCATATACCTTCAGGAGAAAGACATGAACTTTGCAGGGGTCTGCACGCCGAACAGAATGCCATAATACAGGCAGCATCCAATGGTACAGCAATTTCTGGAGGTGTTATATACGTCACAACACATCCTTGTGTGGTCTGCAGTAAAATGCTGATAAATGCAGGAATAAAGGAGATTATTTTTGCTGAAGGCTATCCTGATGAATTGTCGGAATTGATGCTAATAGAAAGTGATATGAAAACCAGAAAATACGATGTCTCTGAGAATTTCAAGAACCTGCTTTTTGAAGGAAATTTTGATCTGATAAGAGAGGGAGAAGATTAAGACATTACACAATTTTCATTAACAAAGGAACAATTTTGAATCCATGAAAGCTGTTGAGAAATTTGTAAATATAGATGGTAAGAAAGTTCATTTCTACGAGAGTAAGATAGAAAATGCAAAGGACACTCTGATACTTCTTCATGGTAAATCATTCAAGGCTGAAACCTGGATATCCATAAATGCAGATTCCAGAATCAATGAAATGGGACTAAATTTTATTGCGGTTGATTACCCAGGATGGGGGCTATCTGAAGAAAATAGCAGATTCTGGCCGCCAACGGATAAATATGAAAATTCAGCCTTGTTTATAGAAAAATTCTCAAATGAACTTAAACTTCTGAAATTTTCCTTGCTGGGTGCGTCATTTTCCGGACCATTCATTGTTGCTTATGCATATAAAAATCCAAACAAGCTAAACAAACTCCTGTTTATAGGGACAGTATGGTCAGATGATTTATCAGAATATGTAAAAAAAATTAATACTCCTTCTCTTATAATATACGGTTCCAACGATTCCGTCATCCCTTCAGAGGCTTCACAGAAATATAAGAATTCATTGAAAAACAACAGGTTTTATGTTGTAAGTGGGGCCAGACATGCTCTTTATTTAGATAAACCTGAAGAATTCTTCAAACTTCTTGGAGATTTTCTCTAAATTTAAAAATAATAATTTTAATAAATGAAGATCAGAATGTATCTATTTTGTCCTTGATCTGGAGATAAGCTTCCTCTATCCTCTTAGTCTGCTGTTCATTCAATCTCCATCCTGCTGACTGAAGGTTAATGGTTGCCTGATCCCTGTTCTTAGCCCCCGGGATGGGGATAACATTTTCATGGGCTATTAGCCAGTTAAGAGCTATCTGTACAACGGAATGTCCCGTTTCGTAAGAAATTTCCCTGAGTATATTGAGAAGAGGTGTCACTATATGAATGTTATCCTCGCTGAACAGCTTATTTGATTTCCTCACATCTGAGGTGTCAAAATTTGCGTGATCGTATTTTGATGTTAGCAAACCTTGGGCCAGTGGAGAATAAGCTATTACCCCTATATTCTCCTTAGTTAAGTAAGGAAGCATCTCATCCTCAATCTCCCTCTGTACTATGTTATAACGGACCTGATTTGATATAATATCCATACTAGAGAGATACGATCTTGCCTCCTCAATCTGGCATATGCTGAAATTTGAAAGACCTATATACCTTATTTTTCCATTATTGGCCAATCTTTCAAGTGTTTTCATTGTATCTCTAAGGGGAGTGTAAATATCAGGCCAGTGAATCTGGTAAAGATCAACATAATTTGTGTTCAATCTTTTCAAGCTTCCCTCCAGTGCTTTTACCACATAATCTGGCCTTAAGTGGGCTCCTGAAACTTTTGTTGCTATAACTATATCATCCCTGTAATCCTTGACAACTTCCCCTATCAGCTTTTCAGAGTGCCCATCACCATAAACTTCAGCGGTATCTATGAAATTTATACCTAGTTCTATTGAGGTTGTAAGTGCATTTTTTACATCATTATCTGATATTTTCCCCCATCCCTTTGCCCCGGCCTGCCATGCCCCCAGGCCGATAGCGGAGACTTTTAGATCGGATTTCCCTATAGTTTTATATTCCATATTGTTAAAGAATACCTTTTATAATTATTTTTTCTATTCAAATGGAACATGAAGATAGTTAAGGACCAATATGTGTTTTCTCAGGACTTCATTCCGGAAAGGATTATGCTGAGAAATGATGAGATAAATAAACTTAATTATCTTCTATTCGGGAACGATATTTCAGCAACCGTAGTTCTTAAAGGAAATCCCGGAACTGGAAAAACGATGATTGCTAAATATTTGATGAAATCAACTCCGTTGTACGAATCCAGATACATAAATTGCTATACCATACTGAATGAAAAAAGTATAATTGCAGAGATAATAGGCAGGAATGAGATAAAGGCTGATATTCTAAACGCTGGAATTGACAGAGCTTTAAAAATGATGCTTTCAGCATTCAAGAATGAAAGAATTTTTATCATTCTCGATGAAGCACATTCCTTGAGGAGGAAAGATAATTCCTTCCTGTATTACCTATCAAGGAGCCAGGAACTCGGGGGTCCTCCAATAAAACTTCTCCTTGTCACCATAGAAGACCCTGAGATATTTCTTGACAAAAGCATACTGTCAGGGATTGGAAAATTCAACAGGGTGACACTCAGGGAATACAGTACGGAGGAGCTTTATCAGATTATTATTGATAGGGCAAAGGCGGCACTTTATGAAGGGACGTACGAGAATGATGCAATAAAGACAGTCGCAGAATTATCAGAGGAAAATGGAAGTGCAAGGATAGCAATTGAACTTTTGAACAACTCGGTCCTTTTGGCAGAAAATATGGGTGAAATTCTCACATCAGAAATAGTGCTGAAAGCTTTTCGTGAATTTTCTCCTCCAATAGATGAATCTTCCCTTATGAGCCTCGATCAATCTGAACTAAGGATACTTGAAAACCTGATAACACTGAGCACAGAATCAAGATTCAGGGTTGCGGATGTCAGGGAGGCAATGGGCGAAGATAAAGATTCGCGAGTTTATAAATTCCTCTCGCGACTGGAAGATATAGGCCTGGTGAAAAAAAGCAAGCTGAGCGCAGGATATAAGAAAGGCGTACAGAACGAGTACGTATTCAAAATTCCCCAGGAAATATTGGAACAGAAAATTAAAATTCTGCAGTATAACACAAAAATTTAAGTTATACGTTGCAATTGCAAAAAATTTAAATATTGTCATATCAATGTCTTAATTATGTCAGACAATTTTAAGATAATAGGTATAGGGGGTGCAGGCATCAACAGCATACCGCCCTCATTTTCGGATAAGTCATTCAAGATCAGTTCTGAAAATTTTCATGGATTTCCGGCGCTGAAGACAGACCTTATGAAAATGGACAAAACTGAAAGAACTCTTATCATTTCATCTCCTGCAGGTTTATTCTCCTCATACGTCCTCCCGGAAATACTCAGAACATTAAATGAGAAGGGTGAAAGGCTGATTTTTCTCTCAATAGAACCTTTCAGCAGTGAATCAAAGGAGAGAAGATTCAGGGCAAATGAAACTGTAAGGAATATAAAGAAATACTTAAGAACGCTTGTAAGGATAGAGAATGATAACTTCATCTCATCTATGAAGGATTCGAGCTGGACAGAATTTCTTGATAAGGTCAATTCCCACATCTCAACTCTCGTAGAAGGACTGATAAAGATGGACGACGATATACCTGATGCAAGCGAGATCGGACTGTATCATTCAGAGGGCGTTACCATAGAAGAACTTCAGAAGAACCTCATATTCAGCAATTCTAAACCCTCTGAAGGAATGATCGGAACCGCCGATGTGAGGAATCTTGACGATCTCAAAAGAATCACGGATAATCTGCCTGTAGAGATATTATCTTACAGATTGGCAAAAAAAATATCTATTTCGGGTGTTTTGCTTTATTCCCACCAGAATAGCAGTTACAGTCGAGTGATCCCATCAGAACACGGAATTCGTATTCATTGATGAGGGCCCTTGATATCAGTCTTCTGAACATCAGTGTAGTTTTTGGAATCCTGTGTTCGGGATATCCATTTTTTTCAAGATTATCCCTGAATTTATCAACGAGAATATCCATCTCCTTTCTGTCTATGACTTCCTTCTTTCCTGTGTTTTTAACATTTTTTATGCTATAGAGAAGGATTGCGGCAGCATGAGAGATGTTCATGATAGGATATTCTTCTTCAGCCGGTATGTGCACAAAATAGTCACATTTAGATAGTTCTTCATTTGTAAGGCCTATATCCTCCCTCCCAAATACTATTCCAATGGTTCCTTTAACCCTGGAAATCTTTCTTGCAAATTCTTCCGGCTCCATATGATTTCTTACAACACCCTTTATCGAATCAGTTTTTACTCCTGATGTCCCAACAACATATTTCAATCCTTCAGTTGCTTCATCCAGGTCATTCACAAAAATAGCATTTTTAAGGATCTCCTGCCCCTTCATCGCTCTAAAAATATCCTCGCTGGGAATCCTTGTTGTATGTGTTACATAGAGCTCACTGAATCCAAAATTCTTCATGATTCTTGCCAGTGATCCGAGATTTCCTGGATTCTTTGGCTCTACAAATATTATTCTGAACTGTGGCACAATGCTAAATTATTCATTAGATAAACCTTTTTATGTCGTCTTTATTCTGGCGTTCAATGGATATTGAAGAGTATCTTTTTTCACTATCAAGATTCGGAGTTAAACTTGGATTAGAACCCACGAGAGAGTTTGCCTCTATTCTTGGCAACCCTCAGGATTCCTTCAAGAGTGTTCATATCACTGGATCAAATGGAAAGGGATCTACTTCCACCTTCATTTACAGGATTCTGAGAAATAAATTCAGGACAGGCCTATATACATCACCGCACCTGAGGAATTTCACTGAAAGAATAATTGTTGACGACAGGGAAATTGACTGGGACTATATCAGAAATTTCTTAAGTTCCCACGATACGAGAATAAATATCAGGGGGAATGATGTCCAGCTAACTTTCTTTGAATATACAACATGCTTGGCCTTTCAGTATTTCAGCGACAGTAATGTGGAATATGCATCTGTTGAGGTAGGGCTTGGTGGCAGACTTGATTCAACCAATATAATAACTCCTGAATTATCAGTAATAACCAGCATATCACTTGAACACGCAGATAAGCTGGGAGGGAATATTGAAGATATTGCAAGAGAGAAGGCAGGAATCATAAAAAGCGGTAAACCAGTTGTAGTTGGAAGGATGCCAGAATCTCCAAAGAATGTTATCAGGAAAATAGCTGAATCTAGAAATTCACGGGTCTACGATCTTGACGATTATTCAATAGAAAATGTTAATTTTACCCTTGATGCTACAAGTTATAACTTCAGGGGAAATAATGGAAATTATAATGTAAAATTGAAAGCACTTGGGAAACACCAGGTTATCAATTCTGCAATGGCCCTTCTAGCATATGAAAATCTGAATGTTCCGATTACCCCAGAAGAAGCTTTAAAATCCTTGGCAGAAAAGGATATTCCAGGTAGATTCGAAATAAGGAGGAGGGATCCTTTATTGATTCTTGATGGAGCTCACAATTCAGAGGCAATGAGAAATCTCGCTGAAAATATACGACTTTATAGAATCAAAAATCCGCTCGTGGTACTTGGTCTCCTTAGGGATAAGAACAGCTATAACATACTGCAGAATTTATCTGAAATTACAGACCAGGTTGTAGTTACCGAGCCTAATGAAAAAGAAAGGAAAAAATATTCAGAAGAACTGAAAAATGAGGCATCCCTGTTCTTCAAGGATATTACAGTTCTACCAAATCCTGAAGATGCGATTGATTATGCAATTAAATCTAACCAGACATCTGTAATAACAGGTTCACTGTATCTCGTAGGCGAAGCTGAAAATATACTCGACAGGAAATTGAATTGAATTCAATTTCCACTGGAATATAGGGGGAGTATATCCTTTAAAATCTGGACAAATATACAGTCCTATAATCAGATTCCACTCGAAATGGAGGGGCCTGAAATGTACAGAACCCTATAAACGTTTTGGTAAAATACCTGATAAGAAACTGTTTTAATTAAGAGAGGTTTTGATTTATGTTAATGATGCAGAAAGAAGTACACAATCTGTTCGAAAAATTCCAAGTCAGCTCAAATATAATCAAAGGGGAGAGGCAGGCCTTGGATCCAGGATTTATTCCAGATAGGCTACCACACAGAGAGAAGGAAGCTGAACAGATTGCAGGGATTCTGGCTCCAGCCCTCGATGGAAAGAGACCCTCCAATATAATAATATTCGGAAAGCCAGGTGTTGGAAAAACAAGCGTAGTGAGATTCGTTGAAAGGGAAGCCTCCAGGATAATAGACACAAGATTCAATCTCAAAATGAAAATAGTCGATATAAACTGCGGTGTTGTAGACAGTTCATATGGTGTTCTCCTTTCAATTGGGAATGCACTTCTTGGCGACTGGGAGGATAAGCTTCCATTCACAGGATGGCCCTTGGATAAAATGTTCAATGTGGTGAACGAAAGGATAACGAATTTTGGGGGAATTGTTATAGTGGTGATGGATGAGATTGACAGGCTTGTAAGAAAGAGTGGAGATTCTGTAATATATCAGCTTTTAAGAATCAATGAAACATCATCTAAAGGTAAGATTTCAATTGTCGGTATAAGCAATGACCTTAGGTTCACTGATTATCTTGACCCCAGGGTAAAGAGCAGACTGATCGAGGAAACTATAGTATTTCACCCCTATAATGCAACGCAGATCTATGATATACTGAGGGACCGTTCCCTATTTTCTGGGATACTTGAATCAATTGATGATTCATCAATTAGGCTGTGTGCAGCAATTGCTGCACAGGACCAGGGAGATGCTAGGAGAGCCATTGACCTTTTGAGGATCTCCGTTGAGATCGCAGAGATGAAGCAGTTCAGCAAGATCACAGATGATATCATATATGAAGCCAAGCAGAAACTTGAAAGAGACATAGTGAGTGAAACAATTTCCACCCTGCCCCTTCACAGTAAATTAACTCTCTTATCCGCTGTTCTGATGGATGACATCAAGAAGGGTAGCAAGACCACAATGGGAGAGGTCTATGATCTTTATTCCAAAGCAGCTCAGAGGATAGGTGTATCGAGTCTCACTCCCAGGAGAATCGCTGATATTGTCGGAGAACTTTCCAATCTTGGGATACTTGAATCCCAGGTCCAGAGCTTCGGCAGATACGGAAGGACTACTATGATTTCTGTAAACTATGATCCCGGAAGGATAAAGGAAATACTCATGAATGATGAGATGATAGGTATCCTGCAAGATGTAAAACCATCGCAGAAATCGCTTACTGAATCTTAAATTTATATTCTTATACATAATAGGGTCCTGTGCATATCAAAGCCGTTCTGATTGTTGGGATGCCGGGATCCGGGAAAGACGAGTTCGCCTCTGTAGCTAGGGACCTGGGTATACAGGTCATAAACATGGGAGATATTGTCAGAGAATTCACCTCTAAGATGGGGAAGAGCATATCCGAAAGCGGGAATATAGCATCCCGTGAAAGGGAAATAAATGGAAAAGATATCTGGGCTATAAGAACAATGGAAAGAATATCCGGCAGTCTTGTAGTTATAGAAGGAATCCGTAATATGGAAGAAATAGAAAGGTTCAGGAAGGATTTGAGCGTTGGTCTTGTTGTTGGAATAAGTTCAGGAAAGGGTAAAAGATTTGAACGCCTCCTGAAGAGGGGAAGAGGGGATGACCCTAAAAACCTGGAGGAATTCGAGAAAAGGGAGAATAGAGAACTTTCTTGGGGAATCGGGCAAGTCCTTGCTACTGCTGATGCCTATATATGCAATGATGGCTCCATAGAGGAATTCAGGTCAAAGGTGATGGAATTCCTCAGGGAGCACATAAATCAATGAAATTTTTGAATATGTTTGTACCGTATTGTGTATGCTCTACTTCGGGATGGAATTGAAGGGCATATCTCTTAAGACTCTCACTGAAGAAATATTGTATTCTGCAGGTTTCGGATGATGCACCAAGCTCAAAATGAGTAGGTACTTCTTTGACCTCATCATTGTGGCTTTCCCAGGCATAGAATTCATCAGGAAGACCTTTGAGTAGTGATCCCTCCTTACTTACAGATATTCTTACCTTCCCGAATTCAGGATGCTCTGCTGGCCCGACCCTTGCACCATAATACATACCAATAAACTGAGCTCCAGCACATATTCCAAGGATAGGTATGTTCATTTTTTCGAGATATAGTGCAGTGTTACCCAACTTAAAGGTTTCATATGCTATCGACGCTGCCCCACCCGATAGAACAAGACCATCAGCGTCAATTAGCTCATCAATCTCTGAATCATTTCTTTTTATTTCTGCATTTACACCCAGATCCCTCAGGACCCTCCATTCCCTGTGAGTCCACTGGCCTCCGTTATCTAAAACATATATCTTCATGCCAATCTCTCATGGTTCATTCCATTTTTTGTAGTAAGAATTTCCACGAATTCATTCAGATGCTCAGCCAGTATAGGATTATCTGTAAAACCACAAGCAGATAAATCTGGAGCGGCTATTATTGCCTTTGATCCATCTGCGACCAAGTCAGTAGCGATAAGGCTGTTGTTCCGGTAAATCCTGGTTCCAGGAGGTGCCCTCTGATTGTCTGGCGCCACTATGTTTATTGTGACATTTCTGGATAATGCAGATTCTATTTCCTTACCAAGTTCCTGCCTGATTTCTCGCAATCTTGGTGTTGAAATTGTTGCATATCTTTCAGCCGAGTTCAGTACCTCCTTCATTTTCTCTATTACCCTCTCCTTTCCATAGATTGTGAAAATAAGCTGAGGCTCCCCCTTTTCTGTAAGGATGTCACTCAGTTCCGTTAGTTTCTCAAAAAGCACATCCACATTTTCAGAGAACATTTTCCTGACTTCATATATATTCCTTGCCTTGAATACCTTCGGTCTACCCTCCATTGATGTTATAAGACCTCGCTCCTCCAGTTTTTCAAGTATCTTGTAAGTAGATGTCCTGGGTATTTTAGCAGTCATCGCTATATTATCGGGGGTACTTGTCCCAAGCATCACAAGGGCAAGAAATGCCCTCAATTCATATTCCGTCATAGCGAATTTTTCAAAATATTTTGAAATATCCGCCAGCTCTTTTTCAAAATCTTCCATACTATAGTATAAACAAGCCTTTAATATTTTTTTTCACTACAAGTATAATGAAATGCTCATTTTGTAACAAGGATGCAGTTGCCTACATAAGGTACAATGGTACGCATCTGTGTCAGGACCATTTCAATAGATTCTTCGAAAAGAGGGTTAGACTTGAATTCAGGGAAGAAATAAAGATAGACAGACCTGTAACACTTGGAGTTGCTATATCGGGAGGGAAAGATAGCTCTGTAGCACTATATGAGACGCATAAAATTTTTGGAAAGAGGAGGGATGTGAGAATTATAGCAATCACCATAGACGAAGGTATAAACTCTTATAGACCGAAAACAATGGTTTCTGCAATCAATCTCGCAAATAAACTAGGGGTGGAGCATCATATTGTTAAACTGGAGGAAAGGTACGGAATCACCATGGATTCTATATCCCAGGAGGGAACACTTTCCCCGTGCAGTTACTGCGGTGTATTCAGGAGAAGACTGTTAAACGATATTTCATTGGATATGAAGGTAGACTATTTGATAACAGGTTTGAACCTCGATGATACTGCTCAGTCTATAATAATGAACTTTGCCAGAGGTGACATAGAGAGGCTCGGTAGGATGGGGCCGCATTTCAGGGTGAAGGAAGGGCTGATACCCAGACTTCAGCCTCTTCGAAGAATACCTGAAAAAGAAATATTACTATTTGCTATATTGAATGGTATAGATTTCTCACACGATGTCTGCCCTTATGCTGATTCTGCAATAAGAAATGAGTTCAGAGAATCTATAGATAAGTGGGAAGAAAGAACGCCTGGCACAAAATTCGCAATACTTAATTCTTACGATAAAATAAGAGAAATACTTGATGCAAATATCACGGGTGATATTAATGTCAACAGATGCAGGATATGCGGTGCACCCTCTGCAGGTGAAATTTGCAAGAGCTGTGCTATGGAGATGGAGTTGAAAAGATGAATCTTTATCCTGGAATAATCACATTCGTGATTTCAATTGTGTTATTCTATCTCCTGAGATATATGATGAACAGAAGGGTTATTCTTTCCTCAAAAATAATTGAGAGGAACCTTAGAGTGACTAATATGGAGGGATGTTTCACAGGTTCCCTTGTTTATCTTATAACAATAATTGTCCTCGTAATAGGACCGATCTCCTATGATATATTCAAAGTCACGCAACTGGAATACATCATCCTTAACTTCATCGCTGGACTTGTTTTTGTCTACCTCTATTCACCTTTTGCACCTATTACCGGCCTAGCAACAATGACCATTTATGAGAGGAGTGGAACACAATATTGCATGGTAGGTGAAATTCTTGGAAGGAAATATAAGGTTATAAGCATCTCCAGGGAAAACGGTATTGAAGTAACGTTCAAGAGAGGGAGAGGGGAATGCAGACTGAGCAGCTCTACCCCTCATCATGATTAAAGGCCATCAATTTTGAAAAAATGTTGAGAGCTAACGACATATACTTTTCATCCATGATGTAGGTGATATCATTATAGAATGAAGCGACCTGGTAAACATTGATTCCATTTACGGCTATAATGGAAGAAACATACGCTACATATCCCCTCAGATTCTCTATTTCCAGTGGGGACACTATTACAAGCTCCCCCAGCTTGTCCCTCTCAGATATTATTTCATGATCTTGAAACTTTGCTATTATTTCATCAACGTTATTCCTGTCAGTTATTATTACTATTCCCTGGTTTCCCTGAACTATCCTGATTCTTCCGCCCCTTTCATATATATCTCTGTAAGCTTCAGACATTTTTATGAAGTTAGAAGGAGAATTTCTTATGGTGACATTGCTGATTGAATAATATGCTTCAATTCTAGATTTAAGCAGTGCCTTTTTGTATTCAGACTCAAGGGAAGGATTAGATTCGGGATACCTTTTTAGCGCTGCCAGAACCGCATTGAATTTTTGGGTATTCAGTTCCTTCATTACAACCCTTGCTAGGGATGAGTAATTCACGATTCCTCCCTGGAGTGCATTAAGAGTACAAGGATTTGAAGAAAGATACTCACTAACCCTTTTGCTGATTCTTTCCATGGTATAATGATATTTAACTCGGATAAAATAATTGATATTCCTTAGAGTATTTATTTTATACGCGACATCAATAGATGTTAGAGGTTATTGCATGAAGAAATTTACATTTATATACAAAGTTCCCTGGGTTGATACTGATGCTCTGGGAATAGTTCATTTCTCTAATTATTTCAGATTGTGCGAAAGGACTGAACAGGAACTTTTCAATTCTCTTAACCTGGAAGGAGAGGAGATATTTCTTCCGAGAGTGCATGCTAAATGCGATTACAGGTATCCGCTGAAATTCAACCAGAACGCAAAGGTAATGATGCATATACTGGAAATAGGCAGGAGACACATAACACTGGACTATGAGATATGGAATGATGATGAGAATAAATTATCAGCACACTGCACCATTGTTGTAGTTCCTGTAGATAAGGATATGAAATCCGCAGACTTGAATGAAAATATTATAAAGAAATTGAGTGAATATGTTGATGATCAGAAAAAGTGACCTATTCCTCCCATGTTCTTGTATATGAGGTAGATGGCTACCAAAATTATGACAACTGCGTAAATTATCCTCAGCTTCTTCTTTGGCATGGATGTGGAAAATCTTGTTCCAATATATCCACCGAATACCCCTCCGGAGAGATAGAGAATTGTTATCATTATGTTTACCTCTCCATAATGCAGATAGGTAAGACCGCTTACAACTCCGAAGGTACCAACGGCCATAAGGGATGTCCCAACAGCATTTGTAATACCGAGACCTCCGGCGAACATCAGGGCAGGAACAATGAGGAACCCTCCCCCTATTCCAAAGAAACCTGAAAGAAAGCCTACACCCAGCCCTGCTAATATTAGCATAGGGAAGTTAATCCTGCAACCTTCAGTTGGAATAGCATTATCACTCTTCTTCTGTCTCAACATTGAGTATGCAACAATAATCATCAATATACCGAAAAGGAAAAGGAGTGATGTCCCATTAACAATATGACCAACATATGCGCCAAGAAATGACCCTGCAACCCCTGGAATTGTGAAAACTACGCCTTTCTTTATCTTTACATTCTTCTTCCTGAAATGCATGTAACTATTGATGTATGCATTTAGGCCCACTGCCATTGCAGTAGTTCCTATAACAAGATGTTGAACGAAATTCAATGATGATGCGGTCTTTGCATCATATATCAGTCCAACAAAGTAAAGGAGAAGAGGAACAGCTAGGATTGAACCGCCCCCTCCTATAAGGCCCAAAGTCAGGCCGACAATAAATCCTGAAATAACCGATAGGAAATATTGCAGTAATGTTAGATCTATCATCTATTCAGTAGTGAATAATCTTATAAATTTCTTATTTACTTTCATCACCTTCCCTCAAAAATTGCCTTCCTTTTTCGCTTAAAACATAATAAGTGTGATGAGGCGTAGTTACAACCCTCTTCTTGAGTCTTGCTTCCTTCCTTTTGAGCATGCCTGAATTCCTCTTTTCAATGTATCCCTCAGAGAAGAGTTTCTTGAGCGCTTCACAAACATCCCTTTTATTCATTTCAAGATCTCTTCCAATTGATTTGGCATAGTCAGCGCCATATTTCTTGAAATGCCTGAGAATTCTCATTTTAAGATCATCAGTAAGTTCAATTTCCTTCGAGAGATTTCTCATCAGAATATCAGTGAAATATGAATTAAAAATTTTCCCATGGTATTTAATTGTCAAATATACAGAATAATTTTATAAATTATCTCACCATGTGCGGTCATGCAATCCAATGATGAGAGGAAAGTTATGATTCTCCATAATTTCAAGAAAGAAGAATATTTGAAAATCATAAAGGCCCTTGAGGAGATTGGGATAGGAAAGAAAACAATAGTTGCAGTAACTACACCAACCACTATGGAATGGAATGTTGGGTATCTTATAAAGGAATTATTGCTTGAAGATGAAGAAATTAAAAAGAATATAAATTAAAACTTCCTGAACGAACTTGACGAAGCTCCACATACTGGACATTTTTCTGGAGGCTTACCTGTCGTTGTGTATCCACAGACACTGCATATATAGATATCTCCTATTTCTATATCCTTATTTTTCTTGACACTTTCAAGTGCATCCCTGTACATTTTCTCATGAATTTTTTCAGCTTCAAGTGCGTACTTTGTTGATGTTTCAGCCCCTTTCTCATTCTGGAATTTCGCTACCTCGTTGAACACCGGATACATTTCGTTTACTTCGTATGATTCACCCTCAATTGCATCTTCCAGATTCTGATCAGTACTCTTTATCATCCCAAGATTTCTGAAATGGTTCGTTGCATGGACCTGTTCAGCATAAGATATTGCCTTAAATAGTCTGGAGATATTCTTGTATCCATTCTTTTCTGCGACATCAGAATATATGAGATATTTCATATGGGCCTGGCTTTCCCCGCAGAATGCATCATTCAAATTCTTCTGTGTCATTTTTCTCATAATTATCAGTACAAAATAATTACTTGACTTTAATATTTTCCTTTAGTATAATTAAAATTTTTAATGAAGGGGGAAACGTCCAATTTTTTCCATTATATTGAGAAGACTTCTTGAATAAGGGGATTCATCTGTAAGGTCATTCATTGTGATTCTGCTGTAATGGCCATTTGCATGGATGATTTTTCCTCTACCCACATAGAATGCAACATGTCCCTTGAAAAATACGAGATCTCCCTTCTTTGCATCTTCCAAGCTCTCCACGTTCAAGGATGCGTCCCTCTGCTGGTCTGAATTCCTTGGAATTTCATATCCTGAATATCTAAATAACCTTTGTGTGAAACCGGAGCAGTCGAATCCAAAATCTGATGTGCCACCCCACAGGTAGGGAATGCCCATAAATCTATTCGCAAGGTCAACTGGATTGAATTTCTTTTCCATATCAACAAGAAAGCTTTGAGGGATGGAGAATTTTTCAATATCCTCTTCACTCAGGTAAGCCCCGAATGGCAGAGCCATTATCCTGTTTCTGTACTGTCTACTGAGCTTATACTTACGTGTTGAATATTCCCCCAAGAGTGTAGTTTTTACAAATCCTTCTACGTCATTTTTTCTTATGATGTGCGAAAATTCACCGAGTTCCTCAACCACTTCAACTGTTTCCCCATATATAAGCTGTGAATCAAGTTCAGAATTTGACCTTGGCTCTTTTCTTACATCCGCAACACTGGTTACCACCATCTGCATGAATTTTGAATCGGAATATTGAAAAAATACTTTGCTATAGATTCCAGTTAATAATTGGTCTCAAAAAAAATTAATATTTCTTCACACTGTCAATCGAGAATAAATGAAAATTGAAAAAATTGAGATTTTTAAGGGAACGGTTTATTACAAGGCTCCATTCAAAATATCTCTGGGTTCATCAGAACAGAGCGATGAAGTCGTCATTAAAATTTATGGAGAAAATGGGTTATATGGAATAGGAGAGGCATCCCCTGCTTCTCATATAATTGGTGAGACACAAGAAACTGCAATAGCAGCAAGCAAGGTTATAGCTTCATCACTGATTGGCGAGGATACCGATGATTTAGGATTATTATTTGATAAGATAGACCATTCATTACTAAGAAATACTTCGGCGAAGGCTGCCTTTGATATTGCTCTTTATGATTTGATCTCCAAAGAGCACAATGTTCCTCTATCAAAATTTCTTGGAAAGTACAGGAAAAAAATTGAAACGGATGTAACCATTGGCATTATGGATAATGCTTCTGCTGTTAAAAAAGCGGAATATCTTAAAAAAATTGGTATAAAGAGAATAAAGATGAAGGTAGGGGAGGAAATCAACAGTGATTTGAAAAGGGTAGAAGAAGTCATTAACACTGTTGGCAATGGAATAAATATATTTATAGATGCAAATCAGGCCTGGAAACCAAAAGAAGCAATATCTAACATAAGGAGATTTGAATCACTTGGAATAGATTTAGTGGAACAACCTGTTATAGCATATGATGTAGATGGACTTGCATTTGTCAGAAAGAATACGTCTTCTAGGATAATGGCAGATGAATCCGTCCACTCCCCCGAGGATGCAATAAGGGTAGTGAAGAAAGAAGCAGCAGATATGATTAATATTAAACTTATGAAGAGTGGTGGAATACATAATGCAATTAAGATCGCAAACATAAGTGAGGCAGCAGGATTACCCAACATGGTTGGATGCATGATGGAAGGTTCAATTGCAATTGCTGCAGGAATACATTTTTCACTGAGCACAAAAAATGTAATATTTGTGGATCTCGATTCTGACATTGACATGAAGAATACTCTTACTTCAGGCATGATGTTACCTATGGAAAACGGGTTCAGAATGGACGATAATTTCTCAGGACTTGGAAATCTTGCTCTTAACGGAGAGGAGATTTCCCTCGTTGAAACAATAAAGGAAGGTAGCAGACAGAAAGCATTCTAAAACCATATATTTATATTTTTTATTAACCCTTATGGATTATCTGGATTATTTTGACATTGTTAATGGGAAATTATTATTTTCAGGGGAAGATATATCGGAATTATCTGAAAAATATGGAACTCCTCTGATCATCTATTCAAGGAGCATCATTGAAAGAAATGTCAGAGAACTCATGAATGCATTTGACAAAGAAAATTTTTCACTCCATTACGCAATGAAGGCGAATTATAATCCTGCAATTCTTTCCATATTAAGGGAGAAGGGAGTTGGAATAGACGCAGCCAATCTTAATGAAGTTCTTCTTGCCCTGAAGACCGGTTTCAGTAAGGATAAGATAATAGCATCACCGAATAATCTCCCGGGAAATGAACTAAAAAAGATCAAAGAAACAGGTGTGACAATTAATTTTGATGATATTTCCCAGTTCAATATGGTAGCTGCAGACCCCCCCGAGACAATTTCATTCAGGATAAACCCGGGAATGGGGAAGGGGGAATTTGAAGGTACGACTACCGGAGGCAAAGGGAGCAAATTTGGAATGCCACCTGAAGCAGCATTGAAAGCTTACGAAACAGCTATTGAAAGCGGGGTGCATAGATTAGGTATACATATGATGACTGGTTCCAATGTATTGGACCCTGAATTTTTCCGTGAATCAACCAGAACTTTTTTCTCTATAGCCTCTGAAATATCTCATAAATTAGGGATTACCTTTGAGTTTGTTGATATAGGCGGAGGATTTGGCGTTCCCTATAGAGATAATGAAGAATCCTTGGATTTGGGTAGAACATCTAATTACATAAAGGAAAATATGAAGAATTACAGGGATTTATTCACTGAAAATACAAAACTGATAATGGAACCTGGCAGGTATATTGTTGCTAATTCAGCAGTACTGATCTCTAGAGTTACATGTAAAAAAGATTATGATAGAAATATGATCGGTACAGACACTGGAATGAATATTTTGATAAGACCTGCACTCTATGGAGCAATACATCCCATAATACCTGTTAACAAGTTCTTCAATAAAAAAGAGGAAAGAGGAGATGTTGTTGGTCCTATATGTGAAAATACGGATAAAATAGCTAAGGACATTTCAATCCAGAAACTAGAACCCGGTGATCTGATCGCCATACTTAACGCCGGTGCTTATGTAACATCTATGTCTTCCAATTATAATCTTCAGCCTAAAGCAATGGAGATACTTTTGGACAATCGCGAGGAATATATTATAAGGGAAAGGGATGAATTGCAAGATATGCTGAACAATTTCATAATACCGGAGCATCTGAAAGCAATAGGGATGGATCGATTATGAATATTAATTCAAAGAAGGAAAATATAAGAAAAGAAAATAAGAATAAAACTTGCATGATTTCATATGGAAAAGAGACAATATGTATAGATCCATCACTTCATATTTTCCATATTCTCGGTAAAAAATATACAATAATCATCCTTACATATTTAGGGGGCAATAAGGATAGAAAGAGTTTCAATGAAATACTCATGGGAATACCTAATTCCAGCACAACTATCATATCATCCAGACTTAGAGAACTCGAAAGTAACAGGCTAATTAAAAGGGATACATCAGACGGTAGGATAACATATAGACTTACAGAAATAGGGGAAATGATCAGGGAATCCTTAATACCACTAATAAAAACAGTTGAAATAAATGCTACATTATTTCAGTAAAAGTGATAAAAAGCCTTCATTTTATTAATTCATTTATAATCCCCTTTTTTATAGTTAAAATTGTTTTGGGATAAGGTGATTAGCTGGGCTACAGAATTAAATCAGCTTCTATCAATACCGCCAGAGCCATTTACGCATTGAACTGGTTTGATATAGCCCCAGGCTTAACTTATATTGCAAAATCACTAGACCTGAGGATACTGGACCTTGGAATAATGACAACCAGTTTCTATGCCGGCCTTGCAGCCTTCCAGATGGTCGGCGGCATTCTGGCCTCACGATACGGTCCTAAGATTGTTGCATTCATAGGATTGATGATACTTGGAACTGCCGGTATTCTTTCAGGTTTATCATTCAGTATCTTTGAATTAATTATTTTCAGATTTATTGCAGGAGCCGGTTCAGCATTATTCTTCTCCCCAGGACTCAGCCTGCTCAGGCATATTTCACCGCCAGAATCATTTGGGTTCCAAGTAGGTATTTACAATGGAGCCTTTAACCTAGGAGGAGGTATTGGAGCATTCGGATGGGTCTTTGTTGATTATGCTGTTGGATGGAGACTTTCCCTCGTTATTGGAGGTTTCTTAGCGGTCATTATTGCTATAGAGAATTTTGTTGTTCTCAGGGATTTAAAGGAGCCTAAGGTCGGCACATCTGGGCTTGGAAAAAGATTGTCCATAATTTTAAGAAACAAATATCTGTGGATAATTTCAATAGGTACAATAACTGTAATATTTTCAGAGACCATTATTGGTCAGTTCATCATATATTTCAGTGAAAACAGCCTTAAACTAAGCCCCAGCGATGCTGGATTCATTGACGGACTTTTCCTCATCATAGGTTTTGTTGGGGGCGTTATTGGAGGCCATATATTTTCAAATACAAAACACAGGATGTCCTATTCGTATTTTATTCTTGGAGTAACGGGTTTCATGTTCATGCTGATCCCCTTCGCAAGATCCTTCATTTTCCTGGCAGCAGTTATAACCATACTTGGTCTGGTTACTGTTTCGGGTTTCTCAATTCTTTATACAATTGCAGCTGAGATAATAGAAGACAAAGCAATGGTGTCATTCTCTCTCTCATTCGTGAATTTTATACAACTGGTAATAGGATCTCTTTCGCCATTCCTTTTTGCATTTATAGCTTATAATTTCAATTATACCACTGCCTGGATAATTCTTGGCGTAATGGGATTGTTAATGATTCCTCTTTTGATAACATCTAGAAACTATTTTAGACCAGTTCCTATTTAATTTAAAAGCCCATTTCTTCTTTCACCAATTGTAAATTATTTATGTACTTGATATGTGGGTTACCCAATTTCCACGGAGAGTGCTTCCATAATAAACTCAATGAGCTAAGGAAAATATTGACAAACTTTTTATTAAATATGTAATATTCTTCTACATCATTGCCCTTGACCCTCCCCCAATAATATATAGCCCCTCCCACAGATAAAAGCGAATAATCCTTGAATGTTTTAATCCACTGATTGGGGATAGGCATATGGAAGAATTTTCCAGCCTTAAATGCTACGAATTTATCAATTGATGAGTCATAAACTGCCGGATTAAAATATATATCTTCGCTTGTATCTATATCTTTGGGGATATTATCCTCTGTAATTTTCCAAGAAGTTTTCACAATTGCTAATCTTGAATAATCAAAGGCCACCAAGTTGTGGTAAATAAACAGAAATGGAATGCTGCCATTTTCTACAGATCTGTGGCAAATAACTTCCATCGGTACAGACGATCCTGATACAGCCTTCAAAATAGTATTAGAGACGCTTTGCAATGCTGATTCCGGATAATTTATGGCAATAATTGTTTCTCCGTTTCCAATTAATGAAACGGGTTGGATTGTCAGAAATTCTATTTCTGAAAGTTTATCCAGTATTTTAGAAGAAAAATTTGAAATAGTTCTCCTTAAGAATTTTCCATCTGTAGATGCATAAGGTCTATCCTTAAGGTCTTCATATCCTGAATTCATTGTTCTTAATATGGTCTGTATATCCTCATTCGGGATATCAACAAAAGAATTCATATGAATAAACCAACCACTGCTATCCCTAAAGATACCAGCTCCTATATGCGATGAATTTCCAAATACCTGACCTCTTAATTTATCCGGAATATAGTTGGGATGATGCGACTTTATAACAGTTATATACCCGGTCATTGGCAGAAAGCTTATTGAATTCATCGGAAAAGAATCTAAAACAAGTTATTAAATAATTCTTGAAATTTCTTTATTTCATAATCACTTAATTTTTTCCCAATCTTCCACAGGCCCCTCCACTACCTCGAATAATTTATTGATCTCGGGATTTTTTACAACTACTATCTCCTTGAACTTTACCATATCTCTTTATCTCAGCTTGTTTAAAAGATGATTAAATTCGTATGATATTTGCCCGCTTTTTACACTTATTCTTCTCACATCATCTATTTCCTCATAATAGAACAGAATCTTGGATCTATCAAATGAATAGCTCCTTTTTTCACCTTCTTCTGCTATTGTAATTAAATAGGTACCAATATAAAAAAATGGATTCTCAGTGAAACATTAAGTTGGTTCTAGATAGCCTTGGTACAATTTCTGTTCCATGAGACTTTCATTAATAACATAGTTACGCCCGAGCCGGGATTTGAACCCGGGTCTGGGACTCCGCAGGCCCCTAGGATAATCCAATCTACCCCACTCGGGCATCTGTTACTTCTGCTATTTTTTCAATAAACATCAATGATTCCAAGAATTCATTTAGAGTTTTCCTCACATTATTTGCGTCTCCTGAAATATGACATATGTAACCATATTTTGTTTTTCTAAAGCTCATGTATTTTCTATTTTCAGGCATTATTGATTCTATTGCATTCTTACTTTCTTTTCCCCTTATCTTCAGTGTCAGTTCAATCTCCAGCCTTACCAACTCCAGAAATCCTTGGAACAGAATTTAATGATGAAATAATATAGTTAGTATCTATGATAGGAATTTTCCTATCGGTGTCAATAAGATACGAATCTTCCGAAATATCTGATATCTCTGCATTTATATTGTTAAATAGAAAGTTTATCTGTATTTTTTCTCCTAACTGTGGTTTGTTCTTTATAGCTCCATTAATTCTGACTTTCATCCTAGTGGAATCTGACATTTCTATCTCATCAGCATCAAGAAGTAATGTTCCCTTTGAAACATCTTCAGGTTCAACATTCTTAACAGCAAGACCTACTCTTGAAAATGGCTTTGCAGTTTCGTAATCTACATCCATTATCTGGATGCTTCTTATTTCTACATTTTTACCTGATGGATAGGCTTTCATGTTCATATGCTTTTTAATTTCTCCCTTTATCACAAAACCCAAGATTACAGTTCCAACCCCTTTTACCTGGAAAGACTGGTCAACTGCAACCATTGCATTTCCCTTTCCTTCTCCAACACCGATCGAAATAAAATTCTCAATACTGCCTAAATCCTCCTGCAGGGGTGTTAAGGAAACGTCAATCCCTTTCGTAATTTTTTTCAGAGTTTCATAAACTTCATCATTGCCTATAATTCCTAAATGCTTAATTTCTGAATAGTCAATCGCCAATAGTAATTCTCCAACATTTTTGTCCAAATTCTCAATACTGATGATTGCCTTTTTTGAAACGGATGCGGCATTAAGGAGTGGCTGGATTCTTTCAGGAAATTTAAAAGGATTGAGGTAAGTTATATTTGCACCATTTATTCTCTGGTTGTAGTATCTGATATCAGTTTCTGATCCTTTCTTTGCGAATTTCTTTAAGAATTCCTCATTTCCATATGTCAGGATAATTTGATCCACATTTGTTAATAAACTCATTTATAAATAAGTTAGTTGTGAATTCAGTGCGATTAAATTGAAAAAATTATTCTTTCCTATGTTTTTTACAATAAATTTATTATTTATTTTCATTGCTTTGCTATTCCTTCAAAAAAATTAGCTTTCTCCTTAATGAAATCTGATATTTCATTTATGAGCGGACTCACAACTTCCAGTGCATGTCTATGTTTGATCAGAAATTCCTTTCCCTTTTCCGTAATTTCATAGTACCTTCTCATCCTGCTGTTTTCCATCATGGTGAAGCTTCTAACGAAACCTCTTATTTCCATGTGCTTCATGAGAGAATAAATCTCCCCCTCAGACAGTTTTTCACCAAGTTTGGTGTTAATCTCATTTTCTAGAAGATAACCGTGCTTTGGGCCATCCCATATTGATTTAAGCACCAGTAGGGTTATCACACCTTTGAATATCCTTTCCCTTTTTTCCATTCTCATTACGTTTTAGTATAAATTATATGCATATATAATTAATCCTTACAATTTGAAATTAAAAAGGTAAAAAATAATAATCTTCTATAACTTTAGTGTTAAATGATAAAGGAAAAGTTGAAGGTCCTCTCCTATACTTCACTCGGTCACTTTATAAATGACGGTTATAATCTGTTATATCCTGTCTTAATAACTTATTACATCGAGATTGGTGGATTGAAGCTTTGGATTCTTGGTGTGATAGCAATAATTTATACACTTATTTCTGGATTCGTGAGCACTCCTGCTAGCCTATATGCGGACAGGAATGGAAAACATAAGGAGATGCTCATACTCGGAATAATCATGGACGGCATTGCAGCACCGTTCCTTTCATTGCCTTTTTTATTCCATGGATTCTCGTATGAATTCATGATAATGGGTGCACTTTTCCTAGGCATAGGACAGTCTCTCTATCATCCAATGGGAGCTTACATTCTATCGGATGCATTTGAGGGATCTGAAGCCCCATCAGCAATGGGAATAAATGGATCGTTTGGAAGCCTCGGAAGGGCCTTTATGCCCAGTATGGTCGTTCTTTCCATAATGCTCTTCGGTAAATTCTACGGTGTTAATTTTCTTGGAATAGTTGCAATCTTAGCAGGCATAATAATAAATATGGGCCTCTCGGTCAAAAATCCTGAGAGAAATAAAATAACTAAAATAAAGAAAAAAAGTTCCCTCAGGGATCTTGGTAAATTTAAATATTTCATAGTTGCTTTGGTTTCTGTAACATTCTTCAGATCCATGTTTCTGAGTGCTACAACCACCTATGTTCCTACTTATGTAACTTCTATTTTAAATTCCCATTATCTTATGGGAATAATATTGACACTTGCTCTTTTAACCGCCGTCATTGGCCAGCCTTTTTTCGGATATGTTACATCCAAGAAAGGAGGAAGGTTCACGGTAACTGTAACCGTTACAGCTTCAACAGCTATTTTCTTTGTATTCCTGTTGGCTAAAAACAATATGTGGATTGCTGCCATTTCCTATTCCATTTATGTATTTTTCGCAATGAGCGGATTTCCAGTCCTACTTGGATACGTAACACAGGTCGTCCCAAAAGAGTTTTCAACTACATCGTCAGGATTTGTATGGGGTATAGGAAATACTATAGGAGGAGCTGCTGGGATAGGTCTAATGTCTCTTCTCAATGCTATGGGATATACCATATACTATTCCTTCTGGATAATGATGATAACTTCGGTAATATCATGCCTACTCCTTCCTCTTCTCCCCAAAAGAACTAAACTTCCCTCCACCTCGAGCGTCTGAGCGCTAGATATGTTAGTAATACCGTTATACCAATAAGAATCAACCATGAAATTGCATAGTTTTCTACCCCAAGATTAGCGAATCCTGTAGAATTCTGGGCAATTTCGGCTGCATATGTTGTGGGAGAAAGATATGATAGGTACCTATATGGGTAAGGAATGTAACTTATTGGATAATAAACAGGGGGGAGTGTGGTGAGAATAGGAGACAGGATTCCAGAAAAAGCCCAGCTCTGGATTATGTCTGAAGAAAATGTTGAAAGTAAAAATCCAAGTGAGATTGAAAATGTAAAAATCGTAGCCATATCAAAAAATATCACCATCCCTCCAATTATAGTGGTTTTTACAAACAGCAAATTCAGTATAATGAGAAGTGTCAGTGTGGGAATTGAATAAACTATCTCGGAAATGGCCATTCCAAATATGTAAATCATTGCTGGAGTAGGTGAGCTAACTATCATATCCTGGAGACGCATATCATTCTTAAGATGCGAAAGATCACCCTGAAGGGATGTACCACTTTGAACCATGTTCATTATTAATGCCCCTTCAGCTGCGACAGGAAGAAGCCTTCCATGACTTGCGAATGTAACAACAGCAAGTAATGACAGAGGTGCTAAAAGTGTATTTATTAATAGTACGGGATAGTTCATCATTGCGTAAATAGAATTGACCAATATTGATGCTGTAACCTGGCTGTAAACACTCCGCTTAATCCTCTTCACCTCCTCCAACAAGGTTTTCAAATATGTTGCTAAGTGAAACTTCCTCAACAGTGAACCTGACCTTTCGATTTATCATATCCTGCACAAGTGAGTAAATTTCACTTTCTGATCCATAAATGAAGAATTCGTTGTCTGAGACCCTGCTTATTCTACCATTTTTCATCTCTATGTCAAATTGAGGAGAATATACTTTGAGAACGAAAGGGTACTTTATTTTGGATCGGAGATCGCCAATTGTTCCAGAATCCATTATCTTTCCCTTGTCGAGAATTGTAATAAGGTCTCCAAGAACCTCCGCCTCCTCAAGATAATGTGTAGTTAAAATTATAAGCCTGTCCTTCTTTAATTTCCTTAAAATTTCCCATAATTCTTTCCTCGAGATATAGTCCAGGCCAGTTGTTGGCTCATCAAGAAATATGATGGATGCTTCGCTTGCTATAACCGTGGCAACCATCAATTTTCTCTTCTGCCCTCCAGATAATTTTCTATTTTTCTGGTTTTCCAGATTTTCAAGACCCATTGACCTCAATGCGTCCAAGCCCATTTGCTTCGCCTTGCTGAACGTATAGCCCCTCCACATCAGGTAGGAAGTAACTGTTTGAATTGGCGTAAGCCATGGAACAGCCCTTGCCTCCTGGGGAACAGCAGCAATCTCCTCTCTGACTTTTCCAGCCTCCCTCAAAATATCATGACCGTTAAGTATCGCAGTCCCTGAGGTAGGCATGAGCTGTGTTGACAATATTCTTATCAATGTCGTCTTGCCTGCACCGTTTTTTCCTATTATAGAAAATATACCATTCAGATTGATATCCAAATCCACGGTATCAAGTGCCTTGTATTTCCCATCATAGATTTTAGTTAGAGATTTGGCTATTATTTCCATTGTTATCCCAGAATTTTGCTGAATTATTTTAATTATTCTATTGGTTAAGGATTAAAAAATCAAATGATAAAATATTATTTCTTGTCATTCTCCTCTACATACTTAAGCACATTATCAACTACGATTTTAAACGATTCTGCACTCTTCGAGGTTGGATGCGCAAGAATCAAAGGAGTACCTTCGTCCCCATCTTCAACTACCTGTGTTTCCATAGGAATTGATCCCAGGAAATTAATACCATATTCTTTTGATATTTTCTCTCCTGCACCCTTCTTGAAGATGTATGTCACCTGACCGCAATGGGGGCAAATGAATCCGCTCATATTCTCTATGAGACCTACTATAGGTGATTTAATTTGCTTGGCGAAATTAATCGCCTTCTTAACGTCAAGCATGGCGACTTCCTGAGGCGTCCCAACTATGATGAAACCTGTTATTTTTGGAATTAGTTGCGTTATTGATAATGGTTCATCTCCTGTCCCGGGAGGTAGGTCAAAAATCAGATAATCAAGAGGGCCCCATTGAATATCCTTAATGAATTGCTCTATCATCTTATGCTTCAGGGATCCTCTCCATATCACAGGAGTATCCCTAGATGGTAAGAAATATTCTATGGAGATTACCTGAAGATTGTTATTATATCTTACTGGTATTATTTTATTGTCTTCGCCTGGATAAGGTTTATCATCGGTTATACCAAGCATCTGGGGGACATCTGGACCGTGAATATCTGCATCAATCAAACCGACCTTGAAACCCCTATTCGATAGCTCAACTGCAAGATTTACCGCAACTGTAGTCTTTCCTACTCCACCTTTTCCGCTTATGACAACAAGAATGTGTTTAATATCCCTTATACTTTCATCCTCAGGACTTATCTTGAAATCCACTGGAGGTTTTGGAGGTGGTTCATTTTTCTTTATATTTCCGGGCAAATAATCACCTATCTTGAATTAAAAGAAGATATAAGTATTCTTTGAGTAGAAATTCGAAAATTGTATCAAATCCTTTTTTAATAGTATTGTAATTTCAACTCAATGAAGATACAAATTTTCCTTATTGTATTTATTTTATTGTTTACAATCCCACTCACCAATGCTTCTCCGGTACAGAATGGGATTAATGGAAAATATATACAATACTGGGAAAGTGGTAATGATATATATAATTTCAGCGTCAAAATTGATGGAAATCAGATGATTGTATTCAATTCTCTTACCTATGGCTCCTCATTCCCTATGATGAGTTATTTGGGAAAATTAAAGATTATTGATAATTATCTGACACCAATCTTATATTATGGAAGCGGAAAACTAAATGCATCAGTTAGCGACAATATTGATTTCAGCATCGAAAATGTTTCAAATGTCACATATGTAAAACTCAGCAACGACAATTATTATGGAGTTATAATTTCCAATGCAGCTGTTTCAGAATACCAGCAAAATCTAACCTTTGATAGTAATTCCCCGTATTATTTTCTATACATGACTCTACCTGTGTCCTATTATGTGGCAAATTATGATAATGAAAATTCTTCCACTATCAATTACAGCAGTTATACCATTTCTAATGATGGAATTTCTAACTATTCCCTTAACTGGATGAATTCTTCAGTGAATGTCATAGAGAGAATTGAATCTAACGCTGCTACCAGTGATCAGGACATTAAGGAATCGTTGATTTTTGTAAATTCCATTAGCCCAGAGATAATAGGTACTGGATATGTTTCTGGCTATATTATATCCCTTTCAAACCCTTTCAATTTTGAGTTAATAAATCAGACTGGAATGCTCAATACGTCTTTACAGCTAAATATTTCCAATATTCCATCTGAGATCTCATTGCAACATTCTCTTTATGCAATTTTGTATGATGGAGAGATTATAGGGACTGCAAATGTTTTCGGATATTCCTATCTGGACGGTAGTAATCTGATAATTCCTACAGAGGAATCATCATTCATAATTCAATTTAAACCGGCAAATTATTCTGTAATTCAAAGAAATTACCTAACTGGCCAAGGGAATATTAGCCTCGAGATTTATGCCAACAGATCAGGTTATTTTATCCCGCTGTCACCGGCTGTACAGGTGACTTCTCTCAATGTTTCCGGTAATTTGGTTATAAGTAATTTTTATCAGTACCAGAATTCAACCATAGAATTTTTCATCCCTTCAGGATACAGGATAACAGGTCTTTCAGTCAATGGAAACAATCTATCCTATGGTAGTGAGACCAATGGATTTACTGTTACAAGGATAGGGAATCAAACTGTTGCTATCATAAATATTAATGAAACGGGAGAGGTGAGCATGGCAATAAGCCTCTCAAAACTCACTTCAGAAAATAGAATTCCATTGTTCACCATATTCCTTATTTCTGCCATAATTCTGATAATAGTAGCTCTGGGCCTTATATATTATGCAAGAAGGAAATCGATAGAAATATACGAAAAGAATAATTAATAAATTGTGCTTTACAGGGTATGGAAATTTTTAAGATATCCAGTTCAAAGAAGAAAGAGCTTGAAAGAATATTGAATATTGATGATATTTCAAGGCTTTCCATCACAATAAGGGATTCCTCCATATTGGGAAAGGAGGGCTTCCAGTACATCATACTTGAAGGGCCTGAGGAAAGACTCAGAACGGCTAGAGAAGAATTCAATAGCATTTCAGAAAAAATTGAAAATGATGAAAAGGATAAGATTAAGGATTATATCGAAAAAGAGAGAGATAGTGTCTATAATGGGCTCGGATCAATTTTTGGATAATCATGAAATTTATTCTGGCTGATACAGAAATTCAATTCATACCGGAGATAATTCTCAATGATGATGATTTTAAAAAGAAAAATTTACTTCAGGAATCCGAGCAAAATAGATTGCTGAATTATCCAAAACATAAAAGATACATTGAAAAGTATTTCCCTCAAATAGCCTCAAGAATGGGTAGACTCCATATTCCATATATGTTTGCAAGAATGACAGAAGAGAGCATTTTAAACAAATATTTTGAAATAGATTATGCAATTCATACAAAAGAAGGATACATTATTGAAAAAGATGAAGTACAGGACATCCAGAGCTATGAGGAATTTCTCGAGAAAGTTGAAAAGGGGCTTTCTTTAAAAAATAAAATTGTAAGTTTGAATAAATATATCGAATCCCAAGGTTATAAGGATGTTTTTGTATTTCACCCAAATGGAAAGAAATCATTGGATGTTCCTATAAATTCCATTTTCATAATTGGAGGTTTTGCTGAGGGCGATTATATTTCGGATTTATCCCATTTTGAAAAAATAAAGGTTTTTGGAGAAGAGTTAACAGTACCCTCCACACTTGAGATCATACACTGTTCAATTATTTCTTCAATAGGGTTGCCATATATTCATTTTTCTTCGCTATGACTGAAGGGTCTCCTATATCCCTTCTCATATAATATTCTCCTTCAATCATATCCTCCATATCCCTGAAATTTTGTACTGCTTCTTCTATTGTTATTCCCTCAGAGAGTATACCCAAGGACCTTGATCTGGTCTGCATTACGTACCTACCTCTGGAATTGACTGAAGCATAGAATAATTTCAACCCTTTCATCAGTAACCCTATTTCATCTATTGCCAATTTAGAAGGTCTTGGATTATCCCCGTATCCAATTGGAACGAGATACCTAAGCACGTTTATTCTTGGCCTAAAATCAAGTTTTATGCCCTTACCTTCCATCATCAGTACCCCAACTTCCAGTAGAGATTGATTCATGAGGGAAAGAACATTTATTGCCTCTGGATCGCCTAGTCTGGAATTGATTTCAATGACTTTGGGCCCTTCCCTTGTTGCCATGAACTGGCCGTAAATTGGCCCAACATAATCATTCCCATCATCGCTCATAGCACTGACTATTTTTCTAAGTATATCTCCTGCCGACTTAATATAACCTTCAGGCACAAATGGAAGCTGTCTTGTGGAAAAGCAGATCGCACCCATACCACCTGTATTGGGACCTTCGTCATGTTCTCCGGCTCTTTTATAATCCTGAACTGTTGGTAGGAATTCGATATTATTACCATTTACAAAAGCTTGAAGACTGAATTCCTCACCGCTCTCTTTCCTTTCAATAAGAATTTTATTAATGCCCTGCTCAAAATATCTCCTTAGTATGTTCTTGCCTTCTTCCTTATTCTTGAAATGAAACCCCTGAACCATAACACCTTTTCCACCTGTCAGTCCATCAGGCTTTATTACAAATTCATAATCGATTTTATCTATGAATTCACTGGCTCCCCTGTAATCAATAAATGAGAAACTTTCAATATTACCAGCAATACCTTTCTCATTCATGAGATTCCTGAGAAATGTCTTTGATGTTTCAAGCTTGGCCGCTTTTGATGATGGCGCAAAAACTTTAAAACCGTGAGCAGTAAGAATATCGGTTGTTCCGCTTGCAAGGGGGCCTTCAGGACCTATGAAAACTATATCTGGTCTTACTTTTAAGGCATAATTTAAAGCTACTTGAGTGTCGTTTTCATTGCCTATCAAGTTCCTTTTTGAAATTCTGAATATACCGGGATTCTTGTTAGGAGATATGCTGAAGAGTTCGGGTCCTTCCTTCAGGATAGAAAGAGCCATTGCATGCTCCCTTCCTCCACCTCCGATAAGCAATACTCTCAACTTACCACCTTATTTTCCTCTCCTATTTTCTCCTTGAGTGCCTTTCCATATTTCTGGTAAAAAAGTTTTGTAAGTTTTATAAGTCTTCTGCTTCCTTTCTGCTCTATTTCTATGTAGCCTATCTTTCTGAGATGATCTAGTTCAGTTTCAGCCTTCTTACCTCTGAGTCTTTCTATCCCAGAAAAATAAACATTCTTTCTTGAATATAGCAGTCCGATTATTTCAAGCTCTCCTTTATTTAATTCTGATTCAGAATATTTGAATGATATTTCAGAATATTTGTCCCGTACACCTATTTTGTACTTTTTTCCTAAAAGTTTCACTTCAAGTGCAGTATTCTCATATCTTTTTTCAAGACTTCTGATAGCCTTCCCAACGTCCTTCTGTTCCATTGCAAGAGCTTCGGATATTTCTGATTTCGATAATGGATTAACTGTTGCTATTAAAAGGGCTTCAACATTGTTTATTATTTCATCATCCATTGTGAATCCATATTAAAGTCAATAATAAAATTTATTGTAATGGGGTGTCCCTGGTAAGCCCCCTTCTGTTAGCCTCAAAGAGGTTGGTGGCATTTGACTTATGCACCCTACCCGTTCCTCTGGCAGGGTCTCACAGGAACTGCTTGGGTTTGCTTCCTTCCCAGCCCCCCTGTCTCAACAAATTTTCAGGAACGTCACCTCCAAAAGGATCATCCTGCCCTGAAACTGTGCCATTTCTTCTAAGGGACTGCAGGCCTCCCAGCCTGGGTTTTATCCGGATTCCTGCCGGAAGGGGGGACTTTCCTCACCGTTTCCAGCGACAGCCACCCCGGGACTCCCCGGGACTTATCAACCAATACTATTTCTTGCTTTCTACTACTGTTTAAATTTCTCAAAAATTATGAGGTCCTTAAAACCTTCATATGGAATATAATCGTGTTCTTTGAATCTCCCGATTTCTGTGAAACCATTTTTCTTCAGAACCTTGATAGAACCAATATTTCCATCCTTAACATAAGCATATATTTTTCTTAAATTCAATACTTGAAATCCATAATTCAATACCAATGAGACTGCTTCTGTCATATGACCCTTCCCCCAGCTTTCTCTCTGTAAGAGATATCCAAGTTCGGCGTGACCATTATATTTATCAACGTTATGTAGTCCTATCGTCCCAAGTGGCCTTGAGCTTGTTTTCTCTCTTATTATGAATATTTTTAAACTTTCTTGATTTTTCCTTATGTTTTCAAGCCATTCTTCTTCATCCTTGCGGAAAAATATCCGATTGGGAAATCTAAGAAATTTATTTATTTCTGGGTCATTTATCCATCTTAGAAGATACTCTACATCTTCTTCCAAGGGCAGGGTTAGATTAACTGCATTGCCCTCTATAATAATCGGACTTTCCATTACCTTGAATTATTCCCTGAATAAATTATCTTTCTTTCTGAAATTTACCTTTACGTTATTAGACTAAATTGAGGAATATTTTCTGGAAGGCAAGAAGCCTTTAAAAAATTTCATTGAGAATAAAATAAAACTAACTAATAATTGCTAATCCTTTCACAATAATTCATTTGGGTATATCAAGAGCCATCATCGCTGTCCAGATTAACTACATCCCTTACTAATCTGCAATTATCATCATTGCAATCAAATATTGCATTTCCACAGTTGTAAAAATAGATTTTATCATCATTTCCTTGATAAATCCTGTAAAACATTCTTGCGAATGCTCCATGTGTGACAAGTATAACCCTCTTATCTCCATAATCTTTGAGAAGGGAGATTAACCCGCTTTTTACTCTTATCCTAAATTGTGGAATCCTTTCTGTACCTGTTAGTTTATCAATATCCTCATTGAGGGAGTTGTTCATTTTTATTCCATATTTTTGAAGAATCTGAGATGAAGTCATACCTTCGACTTCTCCATAATATCTGTCCCTAAATATAGGATCTTTTTTGACTACTGGAATGCCAAGTATATTTGATATAATTGATGCTGTTTCCATGGCTCTAACCTTGTCACTTGAGACTATTAATTCAAAATTGTAGGGTTTCATTATATATGCAACTTTTTCTGCCTGAATCTTTCCCTTCTCATTCAAAGGGAGATCCTGATCACTTACCCATAGTTTTTTAGCATTCGAATCAGTTTCTGCGTGACGAACTAATGCCAACAGCAATTTTATCAATCCTAATAGTTAATTAATTAATATTCTTTCCTGGACAAGTCTAAAAATTATTTCGCCCTCAATTAGAAAAATAACTCAGAAGTTGCTATACCTTAACAAGATTTAATATAGTACAAGTAAGAGAAATTCTTTTGCGTTTCCCGAATTATTCAAACAAATTTCCACAATGATTCTATTAATGAATTTCCCAAATTCTTGTTTCATTGAAAAATATAATATAAGGAAAGGTATCTCGATTGTGATTCGGGGCCCGTGGCCTAGTCTGGATAAGGCACTGGCCTTCTAAGCCAGTGATCCCGGGTTCAAATCCCGGCGGGCCCGTATCAATTTTGGTATTCTACGGTATTGTTTTATATCAGGAGAATATT
>JAGDXO010000051.1 GCA_023256615.1 Thermoplasmata archaeon | reverse complement strand
TCATTCTTTCAGATATCCTATTGATAATATACTTCTTCCTTTTTGTTATTTCTTCCGAAACAGGTATCTTAATCGTCTTCACTATTTCTATAATCCTTCACTTTTTGCATTGCTATATATTCCTCTACCACTTCTTTCTTTATGTCTACAACTGTGCCAACATAATATGATGGATTCCATAAATGACCTCTCCACAAACCTTTTCTTAATCCCGGATATCTTAAAAATAACATCCTTGCACTACCACCTTTCATAATCTTTACCACCTGTGATGGAGACCACTTTGGATGTGCAGTTATGAATAAATGCACATGGTCGGGCATAATCTCCTGTGCCTGTAATATGAATACATTATCCTCTGCAAGCTTCATATTTATTTCTTTCATTGCTTCTGCAATTTCCCCTGTTAAAACTTCCCTTCTGTATTTGGTAGAATAAACAATATGGTAATTAATATTATATACGTATCCAGTAGCGGATTGCCAATGTTCTTGTTTCATTATGATTATAATATAAAATAATTGCATTCAAAGTTATCGGCTCTCTATCCTACCTTTGAAAAGGTGGGGATTAGAGCCGAATTTGTTCCTAATTTAAAAAAAGAAAGAAGAATTCAAAATGAATATAATTAAAAGACAAAAATAGTTGAAATAAATTATGGGATTAAAAAAGTACAATATTAATTTAGAACAATAAACAAAATTGATTAAGGAAGAATTATGAAATTTTTTGTTTATAAAATCCAAAGAATCATAGGGTAAAAAATTAATTTTTTTATGAGTACTCCTAATTAAACACAAATCAAAAATATTTAAATAATAAGCATCAATATTTTAGATGATAATGATTACACTTAAAGATATAATAATTATGTCGATGAAAGATTACGGATATGAACTTGTGGATTATGAGCCTAAAGAATATTTATTTTTTAACAGGGAAGGTTCATTTATCATAGTTAGTATTCACGAAGATGAAATAACAGGTGATGATGTAATTAAATTTTATAGGGACCTTGAACAATATGTTGGTACAAAAATTATGGTATGCCTTTCAGGGTACAAAAAAGATGCAGAAATTCAAGCTCAAAGATTGAATATAATACTTGAAAAAAAGGAAGAGATAATTGAGGATATTGGCACTTATGTTTTTAGTCTAATAGAAAAAGGTGATGAGGAAAAATTGAGCAAGATCTTAAATCTTGATGTGGAGATTGAAGAAGAGACAGAAGAATATGAAGATCAGGAATCGATTCCTATTTTCCTTGAAAACGCCCAGACAAAGGAAAGGAAAATAATTAGTCCAGTTTTGACCAAAGAAAAAGCAATTGAAATTTCAAGAAAACGTGTTCAGGGATTTGATGCAAAGCTTGTTCTAACTCCATATTTAGTTTTTGAATATAAGGCAGAAGTGCAAATAGAGGGAACAATGATTCCAAAAAAGGTATTTGGCAGGGTTGGAATAAGTACAGTAAATGGAATGGTAAAATATATAAAAACAGGGCTCAATGTTGTTTCTGATCTAAAGATTCCTTATGAAATGGAGGAACAGAATATTTCATTTGAAGATGCTGAAACTGCAGTTAGGGAGGAACTTATTAACCATTATACCAAAGAAGAAGAAGTGAAGATTGAAAAGGAAACTGTAACAATAATAGAAAGAAGAAATTCCAGGCCCAAGGAAAATACACTTATTGTAAATTCACTGGGAATTTATTACTGGCCTTACTGGATTGTATCTGGAACAAGGGGCAAGGTAAGAATTGATGCTGTTGAAGGGAATTTTGTTGAAGAACATATCCTCTAAGGCTTTCTTATGATTACATAAAAAATTATGGCCAATGAAAAAATAAACAAAAGTTCAAAAACTATTGGCTCTATTGCATAGGATGGATCGAATTCAAGGATGTAATTCCCCAAGTACACTTTTCCAGGTATTATGTTATTATTAATGCTAACAATGCCAAATGATGTACCATAAACAAATGTATAATAATTTGTTAAATGGGAGCTATTTCCATCGTCTATCCATTCAGTTATTCTTGATGTTCCTCTCATGAAAAAGCCAAAACCAAAATCTGAATTCCCTACTTCCTTTGTTAGGTCTATTATCCCATAAACTAGACCGTGTGTTGTTGGTATAACAGTCCCTATCCATGCATGCTCAGCCCAGGTTGTTCCCGTATATAGCCATCCAAATTCAAGCCAGGCTGGGATTCCAATAGCCCTAGATAAGGAAGCGTATAAAAATGATAATTCGGCACAGTCACCTTCTCTTAAAACCCATGTTTCCCAAGCTGTCTGCGGTTTTTCAAGTGTGCTATAGGTAACATTATATACAAAATTTTTCACTATGTAATCATAGAGGGCTTTTTCTTCCTGGAAAACGTTCTCTGCATGAGCCTGTTCAATTATATCCTGTGATATGTTATAAAATAATCCAGGATCGATCACTTCCCTGCCATTTAAGTATTCGGGATGATCATACTGTTCTTTTAATGATAATGGAATTGCACTCTGAGTTAGGCTATCCCACTGTGAAACATCATATATTATGGGCTTAGTTTCGAATGAATAATTGAGTATAATTTCGCTTGGCTTTATCACATGAAATGTTATCCAGGTTCTATTATATCCAGAATGAATTTCATAATTCGGACCCTGGATAATTTTTAGTGAAACATTCTGGTATGGAGTGTTTTCATAAGGAATTGTTACGTTCACTGAAAGGTTCGATTCACCATTCATATTAATTATTATTTGCCTTTCAAAACTACCTTTCATTTCGCTAGGAACCATATTTGCTAGTAAGCTGGGAGGTGAATTAATCATGGATATTATATTGGGTGAAAAAAGGACGATCAAAATAACAAAAACAAAAATAATATAAATATATGCTAAGGATTTCATTTCCTTACCTCCAAGCTAGAATACAATAACTTTCTTGCATAATAGAAGAAAGGAATAGCAATAATAATGCCAGATATGTCATAAATAAATGGGAATACCCATACATATGGCAAAAGTGTAAAGAATACTAGGAATTCAACAATTATTGCGTTTGTAAGGTAAAATCTTCTTTTTAGTGAAAATATACCGTAACCTATATATATACCAGTTGATGAATTTGATAATACCATCTCAAAGGAAAAAATTAATGCTATTAAATAAAAAAGATTATTGGAAATGCCACCTAATGAAAGATGATAAACAAGGCCAAGGGAGAACGCCGATCCTAACCCTGACCCAAATGCGTAGGAAAAAAATAGAGTTTCATAGTTCTTAACAAAACTTTTTCTCTGAAATACTATGAATTTAAGCATTTCAATTACCATTGGGAAGAATATTATTAAAATTATTGTCATGTCAATGTATTGCATGGCTGAATAATCAAGCATTAGGAAAAAAACTGAAAGGATCGCTCCTGCTATGAAACCGAATACAAGGTAAAAGAAAAACCTTCTATCATCAAACTTGTCCTCAAAATTTTTCCATACATCATAAAGAACATAGATCACAGGCATTATAGATATGCCTGCAATGATCTCAAATTCCAGTCCGGCTGTCATGATATTACCTGTACTACAATTGATCTTTCCCTTGATCTTATGTCTAGCTCAATAAAAACAATTTGCTGCCACGTTCCCAATGCCAATGATCCATTCATTACAGGAATGTAAAGGTCCGGCTTCATAAATGTTGCCCTTATATGCGAATGTCCATTGCCATCGTGCCATTTTTTTTCATGCTCATATTGTAAATTTTTGGGAAAAAGCCTTTCCAACGCTAATTTAATATCGTTCACCAACCCTGGCTCAAATTCCATCACAGTTACTGCTGATGTTGAACTTCTAGTAAATATTAGGCAAGCACCATTCCTAATGTTAGTTTCCCTTACAATATCGTCTATTTTATCTGTAATATTAATAATATTTAATTCGCCTTCTGAAATTAGTTTTAGTTCCTTTGTTATGATCATGCAATTTTAAACTATTGGGAATTGGTATAAAAATTTCATGGTAATTCAATCATAAGATCATCCATTTTCTTTGCATTAAGAAATTCAGCTGCATTACCTTTGTTCATTGCTATTTCAAGAAGGTTTTCGCTGTTTATTAGAAGAATAATTTCATTTTCATTTCCTTCGCCGTATGTGCCTTTAAATTTCATTTTATGTAGGCCGTGATAATTCACAAATATTTCCTCATCGTAGGAGAATTTTACAAAATCTTCTGGTATGTTTGTAATAACATTGCCAAAATTATCTATATGAATTATGGATGCATTAATACCGTTTTTTTCTATTATTGGGTCCTTTATGGGCAATAACTGAATCTCATTCTTATCTATTCTTTTTAAATTTTCTGGCCATTTGTTCATGGAAATCTTCGCTGCTACTGGAACAAAAACATCCCTGCCATGAAATGTTTTGCTTATATCTCCCGGGGCAATTATTTCATAAACTTCCCTTATTCTCTTTTTCACAAGTGTTAAAATGCCATTGTCTGGGCCGACAAAATACCCATGATCAAGTTTTGCTACAAGTCCCCTGCGAGCTGTACCAACTCCTGGATCTATTACTACAACATGAACTGTATCATCTGGAAAATAACCAATAATATTCATTAGAATATATGCACCATGAAGAATATCAAAAGGTTTTACATCATGGGAAATATCAACTACATCTATTGGGCCATAACTTTTAATCACACCTTTAAGGACCCCAGCATAATGCTCCCTTGAAGAGAAATCTGTAGTAAGTGTAATCATATAGAGCCACCGCCGGGAATCGGACCCGGGACCTCGTGCTTACCAAGCACGCGCTCCACCGACTGAGCTACGGTGGCAGGATCTTATTATTTAATTATAGTTTTTTAAATTTATTTTAAATATGACCCAAATTTCAAAGGAGCTTATTTTTTTAATGGCATTTTATTTTAATGGTATAGAAAAGCATATTTCTTAACAATATTTAAAATTTTCATGAATGGAAGATAATGAATGCAACAAGATTCATGACCAAAATTATATCAAAAATAGCATTTGCAATAAAAATTGTAAAATAAGAGGTAATAAGGAAATTCACTCTTTTTTTGGAATATATTACAAGTAGATGCAAAACAGTGAATATAAAAAGTAAAGATATATACATTAAAGCAAACGTTCTAATGTTCCCGGACCAGATGGGCATCATGCTTGGGAAAAACATCGCAGCTAAAAGCATTCCAGTCATTGCAGCCTGGAATGTCCAGATCATATCTTTTCTTCTGCCATAAATATAGTAAGTTAGAGAAAGTAATGAAACGTAAATCAATGATGCTAGAATAACCAGTATAATTATATTTACATCATTTGAAAATTCTGGTGTAAATATTCTTGCAAGTTTGTATGGACTCAGCAAGATCATTAAGCCTATCCAGATACTAATTACCATGTATATTAAAAGATGAGAAAAAATGTAATTTCTTTCTTCATAATTTTTTATTCCATCATTTAGTTTGTTGGGTTTTACTATCTCAGATTGCTTTGAAACAATTATTGATGAAAATTTATCTGCATCAATACCCATGGCTGAAATCTTTGCCTTTGGAAGTTTTATTGAAACTGCCTTAAGATCTTCATACTTTTCATTCTGCTCGTTAACGAATTCCAAATATTTGCTAAGTGCCTGAGTGTTCTGTTCTATTCTTAATTTATATTTAGAGAATATTCTATATAATACATATGCAACAATAATGCCAAAGATCATTTGTGGAAGGTAATATAACAGATTCTCAGGTTTTATGATAATCATTTTTATCTTTTCATTACCTGATGAAAATAATTGATATAAAATTTACTATATAGGTATATATGGGAAGTGGTTAATAACATTAATGTCTAATATATACTCTAAGATAATACTATTTTGATTATTCTGCGGATAAAATACTACATAGAAATAAAATGTTGTATTGTATGCCTTGTTAGGAATCATTGTAACATTAATCAAAATTCCATTTGTATTTGCTAATAAAGAAGGATTTGCCTGATTCGTTAAAAGATTATTTTGCCTATTATATGTAAATTCCAAATTCAACAATCCATCTGAACCTGTGAAATATAATGAAAAATTATACATGCTTGTAATGTTCTTAGAAGATAAGTAAAGAGCATATGCATCAAAGTTTAAAGAGTATGAGGAATTTATTGCAAGAATTGTTGGATATTTGTAGAGGTATGGAAGATTGTGAATATAATACCAGCTTATACCACCAGTACCATTATCATTAGCTATAGTACCATTAGTCTGTATTGCCCAAAATTTACTATTATTCTGATCATAGGTTATTGCTTCATTTGTTCCATTGAAAAATATTGGGTTACCTATAGGATAGAATGACCCAGGTGTTGAACCTACCATATTAGAGGATACGTATAAATCAGTCCCATTGTTCATCCTCATTAAATATAAATATCCAGCATAATCAATTGTTATTCCGGTCAGATTATTAATACCTGTTTTATAAAACTGCCACTGGTATTTTATCTTTCCACCATTACCACTTCCTATAAGAGAATATAAATAGCCATTATAGGATATACCGTAAATATTTTGAAATCTTGGATTATTTCCTTTATAATAAATTGAATTATAATATGCAACTGTTGAAATAATATTATAATTAGGGTTATTATTTATAATCCATACTGAGTTACTTGGAGTTGTTGTATCATAAAAATATACGTTTCCATTTAAATCGGTGAAGAAAAATCCTTCGTCATATCCGTTATTATAACCTTCTACATTTGATGTCACTGAGGTCCAGGGAAATGGATAATTTTGCAAGGGCAAATTCCATTGATATGATGCATTAAACCATTTATTAGTATTTAGATTATAGCCAAACACATATCCTTTATATGTTAGTAATATAACTTCTGAAATGGAATTCCCTGGGTTGGTTGTGTAATTTATAGCAGCAATGCTAGTAATGGGACCCGCATAAGCAAAATAAGAGTATGGCGTTCCTAAAGAAACAATTTCACCATTTGAAGTCCAATTAACAAAAACATTTCCATAGGTGTCAGTCCAAAAAACATTTCCATTATCATCAC